>JAQUYY010000026.1 GCA_028691575.1 Candidatus Gastranaerophilales bacterium | reverse complement strand
TTAATAAATAAAAAATCACAAATCGTGAAAAAATACCCTGCTAGAGCGTTTGACAAGCATCTTTATTAGCAGTATATAGTATCGGGAGGATATTACGTACAGCTTCAATTTTTGCAAAAATTTATAATCAGCATCCAACTCTTATAAAAGCAAAAATTACTCAAGTCGGGCTAAGCCCACCATGAAAACTAAAGACTGAATATTCCTGAACATCTAAAATTAGGCAGAAATTAATATAAAAGGAAATCATAATGTTAAGTTTATTTGATGAAACCAAAATTAACTCGATGAAACTAAAAAACAGATTTATAAGGTCGGCTGTCTGGATGAATATGGCAGATGAAAAAGGTCAGCCTACCGAAAAATTAATCTCGGCATACGAAAACCTTGCAAAAGGCGGTGTAGGAACTATTATTACAGGATATGCAAATATATTACCTGATGAAAGAACAACTCCAAATATGCTTGGGGCTTATAGTATGGACTTGATCCCTAAACACAAAATTTTAACTGATAAAATCCATAAATATAATACCAACATAATTTTGCAATTGGCTTATGGAGGCTCTCAAACAAGATATACGGCTGAAAGTAAAAAAATTCTTGCTCCATCGGCAATTCAGCATAAAAGATTTGGAATTATGCCAAAAGAAATGAACAGGAGCGATTTTAAAAAAGTAAAAGAAGGTTTTGCAAATGCTGCTTTAATGGCAAAAAAAGCAGGTTACGACGGTGTTCAAATCCATTGTGCTCACGGCTATTTATTAAGCCAATTTTTAAGCCCTTATTATAATAGAAGAACCGACGAATATGGCGGAAACAAGGAAAATCGAACAAGATTTTTACTGGAAATTATTGACGCAGTTAGAGAAAAGGTCAATAAAGATTTTAATGTTTTTGTAAAAATTAACTGTTCTGACTTTGATGAGGGCGGTTTGGATTTTGAAGATTCTGAATATACCTGTATTGAAATTGCAAAAAAAGGAATTGATGCCATTGAAATTAGTGGCGGTATGGCTCTAAATGATCCCGGCAAAGAAGTTTTCAGAAAAAGGATTTTCTCGGATTCAGACAAACAATCTTATTTTAGAGAATTTGCAACAAAATTAGCTGAAAAAATTGATATCCCTGTTATTTTAGTCGGTGGAAACAGAACTTATACCTTGATGGAAGAATTGTTAAACAATACAAAAATTCAATATTTTTCCTTAGCAAGGACATTAATTTGTGAAAATGATTTAATAAATAAATGGAAAAAAGACCGGCAATACAGACCAAAATGTGTAGCATGCAATAAATGTTGGTGCAAAACAGGCACAAGATGTATTTTAGAGCGAAAACAAGAAATTAGAGAACTAAAAAATTCAAATTAATAATCAAATTGTAAAAAAAACTTTTCAAATATAACACGGCTTTCAAGCTTAAGTGTAAAAAATATTGTGATTTTTACACTTAATTATTCATGTTTTTGTTAAAATTATAAACTGTATTGATTAATAATACTTTAATCGTGTTATTAAAAGGGTTAAAAAATAAGTTAATATACTCATTAACGCCTATGGATAAGTAAAATTTGGAAAGAGAAATTATGGCAAAAATCATTCTTAGCATTCTTGTGTTCTTATGTAGCACAACAACTGTTTTTGCAAACGGCATAGACGAAAAAATCGATAAAATTATCGCTCCTATTTCTGATTGTGTATCAAAAATAGTATTTTATCCGATAACAATAAACGGAGCATCAGTTCCTATATTGATTATATGGCTAATAGTAGGTGCGATTGTATTTACTGTCTGGACAAAATTCATCGGAATATGGGGATTTAAGCATGCCATTAAAGTAGCAAAAGGAGATTATGCCGATAATGATGATAATGACGGTGAGGTTTCTTCTTTTCAAGCCTTAGCTACTGCATTATCAGGCACAGTAGGTCTTGGAAATATTGCAGGAGTAGCAGTAGCAATATCTTTAGGTGGACCCGGTGCAATGTTTTGGATGGCTGTCGGGGCAATTTTTGGTATGGCATCAAAATTTGTTGAATGTACATTAGGCGTAAAATACAGAAGATTTAATGAAGACGGAAGCGTATCGGGCGGTCCTATGCATTATCTTGCACATGGACTTACCCGTAAAAAAATGAGATGGCTTGGACAACCTTTAGCTGTTATATTTTCAATATTATGTATAGGAGGAGCCCTTGGCGGCGGAAATATGCTTCAAATAAATCAAGCAACTCAACAATTAATAAACATCACAGGTGGCAAAGAAAGCTTTTTCTTTGCAAATAGTTGGTTATTCGGTTTAATCATTGCTACAATCATTGCTATAATAATTATTGGCGGAATCAAAAGTATAGCAAAAGTCACAGAAAAAGTAGTGCCTTTTATGTGTATTTTGTATATGATTGCATCTATAATTGTTATTTTATGTAATATATCAGAACTTCCTCATGCCATAGAGCTGATAATAAAAGGTGCTTTCTCACCTGAAGCAATAGAAGGCGGTATTGCCGGTGTAATTATTATAGGTTTAAGACGTTCAGTACAATCCAATGAAGCAGGTACAGGTTCGGCACCTATTGCATATGCTGCTGTCAGAACAAAAGAGCCTGTTTCTCAAGGATTTGTATCTTTGCTAGAGCCGTTTATCGACACAATAATCCTTTGTTCAATGACTGCTTTTGTAATTATTATTACCGGAATGTATACTCAATATAATTCTGATATTAGCGGTGTAGAACTAACTTCTGCGGCTTTTAAAACTGTATTGCCTTTCTTCCCATATGTTCTAGCTGTTGCAATTATATTATTTGCTTTATCAACAATACTTTCATGGTCTTATTATGGTCAAAAGTCTTGGAACTATTTATTTGGAGAAGGAAAGAAAAGAACAAGAACTTATCAATTAATGTTCTGTTCCTTTATTGTTATTGGATCTTCAATGAATTTAAAAAGTATAATAGATTTTACAGATGCTATGATGCTTGCAATGGCAGTTCCTAACATGTTGGGCATGTATATATTAATGCCGGAATTAAAGAAAGATTTAGCGGCTTATTGTCAAAAATTCAATGTCGGTATGTCTGTTAAAAATATCTTTAATAAAGAATCTGAAGAACAAGAAATAGCTGCTTAATTTAAATCATGCTATTTTTTAAAAATATATATAATATTATAGATTTTTTCTTTCGAAAGCGAATAAAGTTTTCAAGAAAAGATCTTCGTATTTTAAACGAAGATAAAACAGAGTTATTTAAAAACAATCAGAAATTGATCGATAAAGAACAGTTTTTTATAAAAAAATACAATCTTGAAAATTTAAAAAACAATTCTACAATTCAAAATTATCTGGAAAATCTTTATACAATTGATATTTTAGAACAAAATTTCAAGATAAAAACTTTTGAAAATACAGTTAAACTACTTGATATAGGCTCAAAAAACTGGTTTTATGCTCAAGGGGAGTATCATTTTTTCAAACATTTTTATAAGAACATGACACTTACCGGAGTTGAATTAGATGCTTATCGTATATATACGGATTTGCATTCGCGAAAAGATTATGCGGATTTTTATATAAAAAATTTAGAAAATACCAATTATATTGTTGATAATTTAATGAATATAAATGAGCAATACGACTATATTGTATGGATTTTGCCTTTTATAATAAAAGAACCGCTGCTATATTGGGGATTGCCATTGAAATATTTTCAGCCTGAAAAACTTTTAACAAAAGCTTATAATTTGCTGAATAAAAATGGACAAATGCTTATTATTAATCAAGGAAAATCCGAATATGACGAACAAATAAAACTTTTAAATAAATTTAAAATACCTTTTGTTTTAAAAGGCAAAATAAGTAGCGAATTTTTGTCCTGTCCTCAAGAGAGGTATGGGCTGATAGCTTATAAATAAACCGTTTTTAAGTCTTAATCAATTAACTGTTTAGATAAACTTTCCAGCTTTTCGATCAAATCGGCATTTTTATTTGCAAAATTCTGACCTTTGGTTTCAATTGCCCTTTTTAAAACATCCGGCAAATTTAAAGCCTTATTATTTTTAACCTGTTCTATATAAAATTCTTCAAAATTATTTGGTAACCTTAAAGACCAGTTTTGATCTCCTGAAGTGCCGGGTTTATTATAAACATCTTTAATTCCAAAGAAATCACTAAAGAAAATCTGTATATTCTCTGCAGGACTTGCAAAAAGCTCGACAAATTTGGCTTTTGCCAGCTCTTCTCTATAATTTACAAGATTTTGAGTATATGTTTCCCTGTATTGAGCATTTTCACCGGGGATTAAATCCAATGCCAAAATTTGGGCATGGGCTCTTGCTTCATCTTTGTCAATTGATTGTGCCCACAATAAAACGGGCTGATTGTCATGAGTTCCTGTCATAATCCATTGTTTCGAATCAACATTGACACCTCTATACGGATGCTTAGGCTTTTCGGGAAGAACGAATTGCGTAACTCTCATTCCACTTAAATCAAAGGCATCCATAACTTTTTCAACAGGATTTGTCAAAGTTCCTAAATCTTCACATATAATATTTTGTTTATCACAACCCTCTTCTTTTGCGGCAGCAATAACGATTTTTTCAATAAGAGAGCCGTATTTTTGAATTTGCTCATTATTCAAATTTTTAATTCTAAATTCACTATCAGGATCATATTCAAAATCAATGTTTTCAATGCTTGCAGCAGCATATTTAGACAATTCTGAATGTTCCGGAGAAGAATATAATCTTCCCGCCCCTTCTTCAGCTTTTGGTTTAGTACCTTTTTTGTATACCCATGGATCAATTAAGCCTACAATATGGTCTATTCTGACACCGCCGGGATTTTCTCTAAACATTTTTTTGAAAATCAGTTTTAAAACTTTACCGCCTTCACCTAACGAACCATTTACATTAAATAGCTTTTCCGGATCCATTACAGGGAAACCCCATGCCTGACCATCTTTTGAAAAATAATCCGGAGGACATCCTAAATACCAACCCTCTAAAAAGAATGCCTGATTTGCCCAAAAATCTCTGTCCGAGAAAGCGACTTGCCTATCTGCAATCATTTTGACGTTTTTTTCTTGTGCATATTTTAAAACATCTTCTTTTTGCTCATTTGCGATAAATTGACAGAAATTATAATATTCAATAACATCTGCAAATTCTTTTTTGATTTTTTCAATTCTTTGGCATGCTTCTTTTTTTCCATGCTCATCTTTTTGATTCAAAAGATTTTTATCCGATTCATCATTCCACAAAGGCCAGTAATCGTTGTTATGCTTGACAGAAAGTGCTTCATATAAAGAATCTGTTTCTAACCATTCAATATTATTGTTTACAAAATTTTTAAAATTCATATTGATTTTAATTGCATTTTTATCTTTTAACTCTAATTTTCTTTTAAAATTCTCGAAAGCTTCTTTTAACGCTATTTCCTGATGTTGAAAGATATAGGAATATGCTGTTTTATTGATATCTTTATTTGGATTATTTAAAACAATATTTTCAAATGTAGCTGTTGACAAGATATTAGACCATTTATTAGAAGTCAATTCAGAAATATCAATAAACAAAGTATTATTAGAAAAAGCTGTTCCCGTATAAGGAGAAGAATCAACACCTTTAGTTTTACCGGCCGGTCCTAATTGAATACTGTTAAAAATACCGGAAATATAATCGATAAAAAGTCTTGCTGCATTGGAATTTGGCGATCCAAAACCTGTATTTCCTTCATCCAATGAAGGAAAACTGCTTCCATGCATAATCATTGTTAAATTATTTTTGCCCAAAATACTTAAAGCAGTTTGTATTGTTTGCATAAATTCTTTTTTGTTAATTTTTGTTAAATTTGTTAAAGACTTTTGAGACATTGATTTTTTCCTTAAAATACTACAAATTTACTACTTATTAACTATTCTAACAAAAAAAAAATTTAAAAACATTTAAAACATGTTAAAAAATTTATAAAAAAAGTTTATTTTTTTGACAAAAAGGGAATATAATATAATAGAAAATATGGATATTTTGACTAGCCCGGAGACAAAAATATGTCTTATAGCATGGATGAATTGGGTTTTTCTAAATCTATTGAGCCGAAAACTGACATTATACTTCCTTTTGCCAAGGAAGAAAAAACAGCCCAAGACGAAGAAAAAACCACCGAAGAACCAATAACAACTCAAACAGAAACGTTTGAGAAATCGTTTTATTTATCTGAAATCACAGATAAATTCTATGTGTTGCAAGATTTCCAAGAAGAAGCTACTTTAATTGACCAAAAAGAACAGGATATTCTTCAAACAAAAGAAGAATTAACTTCTGTGCAAAAAGATATTGAAAGTGCTTCTACAGAAGAAGAAAAAGAAGAAATTTTAAGTGATTATCTTCAAAAATATGAAGGCGAATATATTGAAAGTACTGATAAAGAGCAAACTGTTTCGTCTAGAATCAGCGAAATGATTCAAAAAATAAGTGAAGAACAGACAAATACAATTCTTGAAAAAAATGATATTATTAAAAAAGTCAGTCATTTAATTGAAATAGATATTCAGCCTGAAGATGAAGAAGAAATCAAAAATGAAATAGAAACTACTAAAAACCAAATTACTGAAGAGCCTGAAGAAAACGTTAAGGCTCAAATAAAAAATCTGGACAGTAATTTAATTTTGGCGCTAATGTGCGTAACAACCGGATTTAATTAATCTAAGGTGAAAAAATGTTAGATGGTATATCAATTGCCAACTCGAATCTTTATCAACCGATAACGCCTACAGAACTTACAAGTCAAGCTGAACAATCTGCAAAAAACGAGGCACAAACGGTTATAAAAGAACTCCGAGAGGGCGAAAAAACAAAACTGGATAAAGAAACCGAGGAAAATAAAGACGAAAAAACCAATGCAGAAGGACGTTATACTGATAATGAAGAAGAACAGCAAGCACAAAATGATATTCAAATAGTTGACAAAAAAAAATACAAAGTTAAATTTAATAACTTAACTGATATGGTTGAATTGATTGATTATACAACTGACAATATTGTTGAAACTATTTCTCCCGGTGACCTTTTAAATATTATTTCCAATTCAAAAAATCTATCCGGAATTTTAGTTGACAGAAAGATTTAAAAAAAATCATCGATTTAAATTACAAAAAATTAAATATATTATAGTAAAATAAAAAGATATCTTAAAAAAAGGGGCAAAAATGAATCCTAATCCATATATAAAACAATATCAACAAACACAAGTTCAAACAGCATCTCCGGAAAAACTACTTATAATGCTATTTAACGGTGCTATTCAATTTTTAAATAAAGCCAAAATATCTATTGAAAATAAAAATATTGAAGAAACCCATAATAATTTAATAGGTGCTCAAAAAATTATCATTGAATTTATGAATACATTAGATGTGGCAAAAGGCGGAGAAGTAGCTCAAAATCTTTATAATTTATACGAATATTTGTATACAAAATTAGTTCATGCCAATTTAAAAAAAGATATCACTGCAATTGAAGAAGTTTTAAACCATTTAAAAGACCTTAAAAACACTTGGGAAGAAGCTATTAAAATTGCATCAAAAGAACATTCGCTGTATGAAAACGCAACAATTACAGTTCAAACAGCTTAGGATTATAACTTGATTACTGATTTTGAAAATTTACAAAAATATCATGACGAAGTTTATAAATTAACTTTGGAAATAAAAGAGTGCATAGATAAAAAAGAATTTGATAAAATGGATGCCCTTGTTAAAAAAAAGGGTACTATTATCAAAAGAATTAATAAAGCTTCTAAAAACGTAGCTGAAAATCAAAAAAAACACATCAATGAAATTATTAGTAAAATTAAAGAAATTGAAACTCAAAATATAAAAATTTTAGAAGAAATCAAAAATAAAATTGGTACAGAATTATCTATTGTAAACAAAAGTACAAAACTTACAAAAACCTATAAGTTAAATAAACAGCAGATAAACCCCCGAATTTTTGATCAAAAAGGATGATATTTTTTTTATTTTTGACAATTTATACAACCTCAAAGTAAAATTATCCTTGAGGCGGAGAAAATTAGTCATTTTCTTATCTTCATTTTATAAAAGGAGATGAAATCCGGTGAAAGCTGAAAAAATAAGTATAATAATTCCTATTTATAATGAAATTAATACTTTAAAAAAAATTTTAGAAAAAATAGAAAATACTGATTATTGTTCTTTAAAAAAAGAAATTATATTAGTCGATGATTTTTCAAATGACGGAACGAGAAATCTTATAAAAGAGTTAGAAAGCTCAAATAAATACAAAATTTATTACCATACAAAAAATATGGGCAAAGGTGCAGCAATAAGAACAGCCTTAAGCTATTCAACCGGTGACATTATAATAATTCAGGATGCGGATTTAGAATATGACCCTAAAGATTATATTGAATTAATTAAACTTATATTAGAAGATAAAGCAGATGTGGTTTACGGCTCAAGATTGTCAGGAGGCAGACCTTCTCGTTCATTCAAATTCTGGCATCTTTTAGGTAACAAATTTTTAACTTTAGTGACAAATATTCTTTATGATACTACACTAAGTGATATGGAAACTTGCTATAAAGCATTTCGTGCTGATGTTATTAAAAATATTCAAATAAAATCAAACCGGTTTGATTTTGAGCCCGAAATTACGGCAAAAATATTGAAACAAAAATACCATTTATATGAAGTTCCTATTTCATACTACGGGAGGGATTATTCGGAAGGAAAAAAAATTACCTGGAAAGACGGTTTTAGTGCCCTTAAAGCTTTATTAAAATATAGATTTATTGATTAAATTTAATATTTTGATTAAAACCACCGTCAAAAGGGCATAATATATGATATGGAGAAAACATAAGGATATTTGCGATGAAACAAAGAAGAGGACAAGGATTAACGGAATTTATTTTAATAGCAGTACTTGTAGGCTTAGTGGCACTTGTTTTTTTAACACCATTCGGCTATAAAATCAAATCATTTATGAACAAATCTGCTCCCGTTAAAAATTCAGGAATTCAATTAACAGCCGATTATGGTATTTTAGAAAATATTTTCGGAATAAAAGACCAGTCTGCTCTTATTCAATCAGTAACTACTTTAAAGAATAGTGAAATACCGGAAGAACAAGATGCAGGCTCTGCCCTGGCTTCTGTTTTGAATACGGTTTCTAATATTTCAGAAGGAACAAGTTCTTCTATTGAAAATTTAAACAACATTTTTTCAATACTAAAAAATAATTCTGAAAACGGAACAATAGAAACCTCCGGAAGCCTTGCCGAATTAATGCTGGCCTCAACAGACATGCCATCTTTAACTGTTCTGGGCAGTATTCAGGAAATTCTTGAAGAAACATCTGTTTCTTTAGATTTAAATGATCCTGCTGCCGTTAATTTAATCAATCAAACAAATTCAACCCTTTCATCATTGCAAACCGGAATTATATCAGGAGAAATTCCAAGAGAAGTACTTTTATATGAAGGATCTGTTTTTGAAGGATTAATGATCGAGCAGTTAACAGATGATGCTATTAATACTGCATTTGAAAATTCTTATTCAATAGACACAGCAAAAATAGCTGATATTGAAAATAATCTTTCTTATAATCCAATTGATAATTTTTCAAACACATTTTTATTAACTCAAAACATAATGAATTATGAAATAAATGAAGATTTACTCGGACAAATAGCGAGTTTAACAGATATAACATACAGCGTGTTAAATGTAGACTAAACAATAAAAAGCTGCTTTTAAAAGCAGCTTTTTATTTCACTAATTATTAATAATACATTAATTTTTTTCATAGAAAACTTTTTCTATGGCATAATTAAATAATGATTTTACACAGCGGAGAAACTTGCTATGAAAAAATATATTTGTACGATATGTCAATATGTTTATGATCCCGCAGAAGGTGATAATGATGCAGAAATAGCCCCCGGAACTGCTTTTGAAGATTTGCCGGAAGATTGGGTTTGCCCTCTTTGCGGAGTAGGAAAAAATATGTTTGAAATAGAAGAATAAAAAATGCCTTTAAAAAAAATACGGCCAAATGTATATGATATAAGCTCAAATGATTGGAACAGAAAAGTATTTGACCAATTGATACCTCTTCCAAACGGAACTAGCTACAATTCTTATATTGTAAAAGGAAGTGAAAAAACAGCCTTAATTGACAGCGTTTATCTTCCTATGCAAAACGAACTTTTGCAAAAATTAGACGATGCAGGCTATCAAGTTGATTACATTGTTTCAAATCATGCCGAACAAGATCATTCAGGTTCAATTAATGAAATTCTAAAAAAATATCCTAATGCAAAAGTTTTGACAAATCCAAAATGTAAAGAATTTTTATATGAATTAAATTTAACTTCACCAGATAAAATCATCGAGGTCAAAGATAGAGAAATAATTTCATTAGGAGATAAAACTTTAGAATTTATTTTTACTCCATGGGTTCATTGGCCGGATACAATGGTCACTTATTTAAAAGAAGACAAAATTCTTTTTACGGGAGATTTTTTCGGCTCACATTTGGCAACTGATAATATGTTTGTCAAAGATGAAAAAGAAACATATTGTGCAGCAAAAAGATATTATGCAGAAATTATGATGCCATTTAGAGTTCAAATTCGCAAAAATTTAGCTAAAATAGAAAATTTGGATGCAGAAATTTATGCACCAAGCCATGGTTCTAAATATCAAAATCCAAAATTCATTTTTGATGCTTACAGCGATTGGACTTCAGATAATGTTAAAAACGAAGTTGTAATCCCATATATTTCTATGTATGACAGCACAACAAAAATGGTTGAATATTTAACTAAAAAACTTGAAGATAAAGAAATTACGGTTAAATCTTTTGACTTATCCACTGCAGATACAGGCGAATTAGCTATGGCATTGGTTGATGCAGCCACATTAATTTTAGGAACATCAATGGTAGTTTCCAGCGCTCACCCAAAAGCTATTTATGCTGCTTCTTTGGTGAATATTATCAAACCGAAGATTAAATATATTTCAGCCATTGGTTCATACGGATGGGCTGCTCCATTAGTGCCGAAAATGGTTGAACAGATAAAATCTCTAATTCCAAGCATTAAAGCAGAATTTATCGAACCATATTTTGCAAAAGGTCATCCAAAAGAATGCGATTTTATTTCTTTAGATAAAATGGCAAATGAAATAATCGAAAAACATAAAAATTTATTTTATTTATAATTATTTTTCAAAATCGGTATAATTTTAAAAACCACCTTATATAAGGTGGTTTTTATTAAGTAATCTTGAAATTAATTTAACCATCAAACGCCGCTACTGTACACGAGGTATTGTTTTCAATAAAATTTTCATAGTCGCTGATTTGTGCGACTAAATTTCCAAATGCAGCTAATATTAACATCATAGTGCTAATAGTAATGCATTTTGTTAAAGTCCTTTGTTTCATACTGTATCTTCTCCCATATTAAGTCTGATTTAATGCCACCTACAAAAATTTACGCTGCAAAATCTAATGCACCTGCTGCTGATCCTGCGCTTGCTAATGATCCTGTTGTTTCAAATGGTGATTCCATTTTATTTGCGATTTCTCCTGTTTTTTCTACCGGCGGAAATAAAGGTGCTTCATTTTTTTTCTTAATTTCCTTACTGGCATCTGCTAATGATCCTGTTGTTTCATTTTTTTCCGGGGCTTTCATTTTCTGCCCGAATAGACCCGTCATTGGTCCAAGTGCGCCTACTGCATTCATAGTTGAATCCTCCAAGATTGAAATATAGCTCTCATGTAATTTCTTACCTATATTTATAAAAACAAGAAGCATGTTGATATTGCAAACCATGTCAAATTTTGTAACATGATTTTACATTTGATACATATTTCTAAACAATTGCCTTAAATAGCTTTAAATATTAAGATTTAGCCTCAAATTTTTTACAAAAAAAAGACTAAAAATGCTTTTCTTGCAATTAAAAGAAAAGAAAAATTGAACAATATATTTAGCAAAAACAACCCAAAAGACTTGATATAAGGCGATTTTTTAAGATTATAAACAAACAAAAATTTTTTCTTAGCAAATATAGACAATTACTTTACTAAAAAGTATATTTTGACTACTATATAATAAATTATGTTATGCTGTATAGCAAGCAATAAAATAATTAAAGTGTTAGTAAAATAAAAGGGGTCGAGAATAAGTGGACAACAGTTTTGGACCAATAAGTCAAGAGAATCTTCAACCTAGGATTGAAGCACAAGTAAAAAACCATGCCAATATCAAAGTAATTGGTGTAGGCGGTGGCGGCGGAAACGCTGTAAACAGAATGATTAAAGCCGGATTAAACGGTGTTGATTTTTGGGCGATGAATACTGATGCTCAAGTATTAGAGATGTCAGCTGCTCAAAACAGAATTAGAATCGGCTCAAAACTAACCAATGGGTTAGGAGCGGGTGGAGACCCTGCAAAAGGTGAAAAAGCTGCTGAAGAAAGCAGAGATGAAATCATGGTAGCCTTAGATGGGGCTGATATGGTTTTCATTACTGCCGGAATGGGTGGCGGAACAGGAACAGGGGCAGCTCCTATTATTGCTCAAATTGCTAAAGAATTAGGTGCATTAACTGTTGGTGTTGTAACAAAACCATTTAGTTTTGAAGGAAAACGCAGAATGAATCAAGCTGCTCAAGGACTTGAAAAACTGAGTGAAAATGTTGATACATTAATTACAATTCCAAACGATAAATTAATCGAAGTTGTTGAAAAAAGAACAACAATCAGAGAAGCATTTTATGTCGTTGATGAAGTGCTTTTAAGAGGTGTCCAAGGTATTTCTGATATTATTACAGTTCCCGGATTAATCAACGTTGACTTTGCTGATGTAAAATCAGTAATGACAATGTCACGTTCAGCCTTAATGGGTATCGGTCGTGCAAGCGGAGAAGGAAGAGCTATTGAAGCAGCAAAAATTGCTATCAACTCACCATTACTTGAAACATCCATTCACGGCTCAACCGGTGTCATTCTTAATGTAACCGGTGGACCTGATATGACATTGCATGAAGTCTATGAAGCAGCTGAAATAATCCATGAAACAGTTGCTGATGAAGCAGTTGTGACATTTGGTGCAGTTGTAGATGACAGAATTCAAGGAGAAATTCAGATTACTGTTATTGCAACAGGATTTGATCCTACACCTAAAAATACAAAAATCAAAAAAGAAGAATTCAATATTGATACTTTCTTTTCAAACTCAAAATCTCCTTTAGTTGAAAAGAAATCAGCTCAAGAAATGGCATCAAGTATGCTAGACATTCCTGAATTTTTAAGAAAATAAATAATTATTAAATACTTAAAAGGCTTTTGTATAAAAACAAAAGCCTTTTTATTGCTTTAATTTAAATGAATGATTGATAACAATCACTATTAAAGGTATAATTAAATTTGAAAAACAATAAGCTAATACTGGTAAGATGCTGTACTAAATTCAGCATAACAAAGCGAGAGATAATAGATGACAAAGCAAATAACACAAAGAAAAAAAGGGTTCACGCTG
>JAQUYY010000272.1 GCA_028691575.1 Candidatus Gastranaerophilales bacterium | reverse complement strand
ACAGGCAAACTTTGGAAAAATTTTTAAATAAGTATCTTAGGGAAAATAATTTCACCAGATGAATTCTTACATCTCAATCAGGCCAACCATTGAACGGATCAGAACTTTAGATGTATTTTAAAATGGGAACTGACAAAAACAAAATATCTTTCAGGAAGGCTTCTGAAAGCGATATTGAAACTTTAATTGATTACAGAATAACTTTTTTGAAAGATGCCTACGGGGAGCCGATGCCGGAGTTGGAATCGTTCTTAAGATTGAATTTAAAACATTACTTTTCAGAATCGTTTAAGAACGAAACTTATATCTCATGGATTGCAGAATATGATAATAAACCTGTCGGATTCAGTGGGATGGTAATTCGTGAACAACCTGCCAATTTTGAGGCGCCAAATGGAAGAACAGGCTATATCCTGAATATTTTTACTCTTCCCGGATTCCGGGGTAACGGCATCGCGTCGTCACTTGTTCAAAAACTTATTGAGGAAGCCCGGCAAATGAAAATTGACAAGGTTGAACTGCACGCAACCAATGCCGGAGAACCGGTTTACAGAAAATTGGGATTTGTCGAACCACACGACAGAGCGCTTGAAATTATAATCAAATAAAACCATACTAATTATGAAAAGACTTTTTATTATTCTTTGTTTTTTTGTTTCCCTGCAAGCTAAATCGCAGGATGATCGGAGGATTTTTGTCGACAGTCTTTTAAGAGGAATTGAAATCAAAAAAGATATCCGTTACAACATTACTGAACGACCGTTACTGCTTGATATTTATTATCCGGCGAGAACAAAAAACGAATTACTTCCATGTGTAGTTTGGATCCATGGCGGAGCCCTTACCGATACTTCAATTCAAAAAGATTATGATCTTATTCGTTGGGGAATCGCAAGAACCACATTTAATGGTTATATAAGCGTTTCTATCGATTACCGCCTCATCACTGAGAGTCCTTTGCCAACAGCAATACAGGATTGTCAGACTGCTATCAGGTTCCTTAAAAGCAATGCAAAAAAATACGGTATTGACACAACCAGAATGGCCGTGGTCGGCGAATCTGCAGGAGGCTATCTTGCAGGATTTTGTTCTTTTGCCTGCAACACAAATGTCTTCAAAACAACCGAATGGAGCCAGGTTTCAAATAAAATTGCATGCGGTGTTCTCTGGTATCCTGCTGTTAACCACGACCCATATAATATGATCGATTATATTGATCGTGATGATATCCCGGTAATATCCATACATGGCGATGCTGACAAGTTAGTGCCTATAGACAGATCGTACCAGATACAGAATAAATGCAGGGAATTCGGACTCGATTTCCAGTTACACATCATTAAAAATGCCCAGCATGGCTTTTTTGATACAAGCTGGACCTTTAATGATAATAACTGTAAGTATATGGAAGAAGCTATCGGTATTACTTTAGCTTTCCTTGATGCTCATTTTAAAATAAAATAATGAATAAGATAAAATTTTTCCGGGTTGATGCTTTCACTGACCATCTGTTTTCAGGAAATCCTGCCGCTGTATGCATGCTGGAAGATTGGATCGGTGATGAGATAATGCAATCTGTTGCAGCTGAAAACAATCTGGCAGAGACAGCATTTATTGTTCCCGAAGGAAAGAATTTCGGAATACGATGGTTCACCCCTTCAGTTGAAGTTGATTTATGCGGACATGCAACACTGGCAACTGCATATGTTCTTTTTAATTGCCTTGGATTTAAAGAATCTGAAATTATTCTCAATTCACCAAAAAGCGGACAATTGAAAATATCGATGCAAAACGATACCCTGTTCCTCGATTTCCCGACAGATACCTTAAAAAAATGCAATGAATATGAACAAATAAGTAATTGCATTGGATACATGCCGGATGAGGTTTATAAAGGCAGAACCGATTATATCGCTGTGGTTGATAGCGAAGATAAAATTCTTAACCTTTTACCTGATTTGATAGAAATATCGAAACTGAATGCGAGAGGGTTAATAGTAACAGCTAAAGGATATGATGTCGATTTTGTTTCGCGGTTTTTTGCTCCTCAATCAGGAATAGATGAGGATCCGGTAACAGGCTCTGCTCACACATCGCTGATTCCCCTGTGGTCGGAAAAACTGGGAAAGACGACCATGAATGCCACTCAGCTATCAAAACGCAGAGGGAAACTGATATGTATAAATAAAGGTAACAGGAGCCTGATTGGCGGAAAAGCAAGGTTGTACATGGAAGGTGAAATTAGTATTGGATAACACGATATGAAGCAGTACCTATTAAACGATTTTGATTTGGCAGAATACGCCATGGTATCAGACGAATGCTCTATCTGGTCAGCTCCATTCGGACTTAAGTTGCTCGATTTTGTCGATTATAAACCTGGCATTTCTGCTTTAGATATTGGATTTGGTACTGGATTCCCTTTGACAGAAATTGCGTTACGGCTTGGAGACAGCTCCGCTGTTTATGGAATCGATCCATGGAAGAATGCTATTGCGCGGGCTAATGAAAAGATTAAATATTATCGTATAAGAAATATTAAAATCATTGAGGGATCTGCCGAATCAATTCCTCTCGAAAATAACTCAATAGATTTAATTGTAAGCAATAATGGTATTAATAATGTAAGCGATATCAATCAGGTAGTATCGGAATGCTCCAGAATAATAAAAAATGGAGGACAATTTGTTATAACGGTTAACCTTGATCATACTATGTTTGAGTTTTACGAACAATTAGAGAAAGTATTATCTGATCTGCAAATGAATAATGAGATTACATTAATACATAAGCACATTTATGAAAAACGCAGACCTCTTAAGGAAATGATTTCAATTATTCAAAATCATGGATTTATAATAAAAGATCTGGAACATGATCAGTTCAACTATAGATTTGCAGACGGTACTGCAATGTTGAATCATTATTTCATCCGCTTAGCTTTCATGGG
>JAQUYY010000271.1 GCA_028691575.1 Candidatus Gastranaerophilales bacterium | reverse complement strand
AATCTAATAATAAGTCTATAATAGTCTTTGGTACAAAATTGCTCACTCCTATGTGTATACGCGGTCTGCCTTTATCGGTTAAATCGACCATTCGCTCTCTTAATTCCTGGCCGATGTCGAATATGAGTTTGGCGTAGGAAAGGACTTTGTGCCCTTCTTCCGTAAGAATAAGTTTTCTATTTTCTCTAATGAACAACTTAACATTTAAAAAGTTTTCAAATTGTTTTAGTTGAGCGCTCAATGTGGGCTGAGCAAGCCTGAGCTGCTCTGTAGCTTTTGCGATCGAGCCTTCCTGGGCTATGACGTAAAAATAGTATAGATGGTGATAGTTAAAAGGTATCATAGATATTATAAATGATATTGATACAAATTATCTATTTTACAAATGTTCAGTCTAAGTCTATACTTCAAAGGACTGAAAGTCAAGTAATTTAACGCCTATAAGCTAGGAGGTTCAATATGCTAAGAGCTATGAAAGAACAATTAAAAACTTTGGCTCAAGAAGATCGGCAAGGTTTCCATTCGCATTTAAGATCTCGGGTAGGCAAGAAAGCGACAGCAATTTTAGAAGACAAACTTAAAGAAATTATTGTTTTAATGCCTGATTTGGTCAATAGAATATTTGCCCACTGGAATAAAAGCGAGAATCAGTCAAAAGTAAAAAAGATGGGAGGATATCTTCTGACTTACCTCTATACTCCTGAAGATTTTTTATCAACAAAAGAATGGGGTTTGTTCGGGTATCTCGATGACGCCTATTTCGCGGCAAAAATCTACACACAGGTCATTGATGAGTTAAAGGCCTCAGGCGGCAAGGTTTCAGGAGTAGACATTAAATATTACGACCAAGCCAAGTATCTAAAAAAATATGTTAGGGGCGTTATCCCAAAAGAAACTCAGAAAATTGATGAAATGATATTTGAATTAAAAGATGGCAAAAGCAAAATTTATGAAGAACTTTTTCATTAACAATCTCACAGTAATTTGCGATTGTCAAAAATAGAGCGTCATTTCTGATAATCTATCATATTTTTTTACCTAAAGAAGAAGGATTAGCATATGCAAGATCTGGATAAATTCAAATTGCCGTCAGGAGTGGCAGATATTTTGTTTAATTGCCCTTCCTACATAATAGCCGGCAGTACAGGTATGTTGGTAGATTTAGCTTGTCGTGACGCGAAAAATGGATGGCATGAGGTTGCCTATGACGTCTCGGGAAAAGGGAAAGTTACTGAAGCTCGTGTTTGCCGGGTCCGTAATGGAATTTCAGTTAATTATGTTGATCCTTACATGCGCCGGCGTGACCCTGACTGCATGCTAATCGCCGATAATCTTCCAACAAATAAAACAAGATACAAAGAACGTTTTAAAGACGATTTTAGTCAAATCCGCCAGATGACAATGGATTGGTTAAAGACGCAAGAGTTAGTGGTCTACTTTTTTCAAGCCGGATCTGAGGAAAGCAGCATTGACACTATTGTTGTTGCGCCCGCTAACGCCGGTTTTTTCGCGCTAGGGCTTGCTTTGTTGCAGGGAATACTTGAACCAAACCACTTACCAATAAATTTTGAGCCAAAAGCTGTAATTTATGTCGCGCCGCCGTTTCGTCACAGTCATTTTGACGGTAAACAAATAGTTGTCCATAACAGATTAGACAATTTATATGAGATGTTCAGTTACAACCTTTATCCAGGACCTAGCGCTAAAAAAGGTGTTTACGGTATGCTGATTAACCTGGGTGAACAGGAAAATTGGGTGACTGCCCATTGTTCGACTGTGCAGGTGATTACTCCCTACGACAACAAAATATCGATCATGCACGAAGGGGCCAGCGGTGGCGGAAAAAGCGAAATGCTGGAAAATCTTCATCGTGAGCATGACGGAAGTATTTTATTGGGTAAGAATCTGATTACAGGAGAAAAGCGGCATATCATTTTGCCGCGGGCTTGTGAACTTCGGCCTGTTAACGACGACATGGCTTTATGCCTTAGGTCTTTTCAAAAGAAAAACGGCAAACTAGGCCTTATTGACGCCGAAGATGCATGGTTTATTCGGGTTAATCATATTACCAGATATGGTACCGATCATGATCTTGAAAAAATAACAATTCACCCTTCGCAACCTTTGTTGTTCTTGAATATTAACGCGGCTCCAAATTCGACAGCACTGATTTGGGATCATGTTGAAGACGAACCTGGTAAACTTTGTCCGAATCCTCGGGTCATCATTCCACGTAAGATCGTTCCTAACGTTTTGAACGGACCAACAACTGTTGATGTCAGGAGTTTCGGTGTTCGTACGCCGCCTTGCACGAAAGATAATCCCAGCTATGGTATCCTTGGCATGCTTCAATTCTTACCGCCATCTTTAGCCTGGTTGTGGCGGCTGGTCGCGCCTCGCGGATACGGGAATCCCAGTATCGTTCAGACGTCGGGGATGAGTTCTGAGGGGGTTGGGTCCTATGGTCCGTTCGCGCCAGGTTCTTTCATCGAACAGGCAAATCTTTTGCTTGACCAATTTATTTCCAATACAGACACACGTTATATTCTTTGTCCCAACCAGCACATTGGGGCGTGGGAAGTCGGGTTTATGCCGCAATGGATCGCGCGCGAATATCTTGCTCGCAGGGGTATGGCAAAATTTCCCAGTGAGCAGTTGGTTCCTGCTCGCTGTCCGCTTTTGGGTTACGCGATACGTTCGATGATGGTTGAAGGACAGATGATTGGTGCCTGGTTTCTCCGTGTTGAGCGTCAGCCTGAAGTTGGAGAACAAGCATACGATGCGGGGGCTGAGATTCTAACCAACTTTTTTCACCAGGAACTAATGAAGTTTCTTGACCAAAAAATAAATCCGAAAGGAAAAGAGATTATTGAGTGTTGTTTACAAGGTGGAACCGTCGAGGATTACAATAAACTTATTTTAACCGAGCCGCTTATCAGTGATGATTGAA
>JAQUYY010000025.1 GCA_028691575.1 Candidatus Gastranaerophilales bacterium | reverse complement strand
AGTTATTAGGAATTAGTTTAACAGGAAATAGTAACGGCTCGTCTGCCCAAAGTATGGAAGATTTGCTTGCAAATACTGATATTTTCAGTGCTGCTGATAAATTGGACGGCAAACAAGACGGCAAAATTTCAGATAGTATTTATGCAGAAATATCAAAAATGTTTAATTCTGCCAATTCCAGTGAAAGTAATGGTGAAAAAAGTGAGAATGGTACTACTGATTCTACTTCCAATAACACTTCTAACACTACAAATGTAACTGCTGGCACACAAAGTACCGGTCAAGAAATCGTAACAAATTCTCAAAGTTTATTAAATACCGATAATACTGTTAAATCAACTACTTTTTCAAGTGATACCAAAAGTTCAACCAGCATCGGCGGTCTTAGCAGTTTTACCGGCAAACTAAGCTCTTTAAACTCTGTACTTAGTAGTCTTGGTACTTATTCGAATGACATAAAACAGCTCAATGTTCAATTAAATAGTGTAAATACAGAAATTGACTCTTTAGACGAAAATATAGACGCTAAAGAGGAAGAATTAGATACTGCAAATGATGCAGTAGAAGAAATTCAAGCAAAATTGACCGAAAAACTTGAAAAAAAAGGCGTTTTAAATGAAGAAGATCCAAAGTTGGTGGAATTAAACAAAAATTTAGAAACCAATCAAAAATCTCAAGAGCAAAATGATGCTGCAATTGCTAAAAAAGAAGAAGAAATAACCGGTCTTAATAAAACTATTGAAGGCTGTGATAAACAAATAGCTTCTCTAACGGAATCAATTGCAAAACAAGACCATATTGCAAGCACAGCAATGAAAACAGAACATTATACAACTACCGATAGTAAGGGAAAAACTCATCACCATACAAGACAAGTTCCTGATGAAGCTAAAAGAAGTGCGGCAAGAGCAAAATCTGAACAATTAACTCAGCAAAAAACCGAACAAGAAGCTATAAAAGCTCAAAATCAAGAAAAATTAGCAATAGCCGAAGAGGAAAAAGCTAAAATTGAAGTTAAACAAGCTGATTTAAAAATTAAAGAAACAGAATTTTTAGAACAAAAAACTCAAAGACTTGAAGAGCTTATCCCGGGGCTTGATGCCGATATTCAGGCACTACAGGAAGAACTTAACGAAAAACAAGAAATAGCCTCAGAAATAGCTGATGAGTTAGAACCAATGAACAATACTATGGGACGTTTAGTTATAGAAAGAAGCAATATACAAGACAAAATAGATACCAAAAAAAGTCAATTATTTAAAAATATTAAAAACAGCAACGATGATGACAATACTTTAAGTTCTTCTACTGCTTACAACCAAGATGGCAGTATTCAGGGATATGACCTTAGCAAATGGGGAATCAGCGGTTTTGTATCAGGTTAATAATCTCCTGTATAAATTTTCAAAAAACAGCGTAGGTAATTATGTCTACGCTGTTTAATTTAAGTACAAAATTTGATTAAACGGGCTGTTTTTTAAAATTTAAGATACCGGATCCAAATCTTCAATAAACATAACGGCTTTAATTGCTATTTCTTTTTTTAACTCAGGAGTAGCATTTCTTAAAAGTTCTACAAAAATTCTTACAACTTCGTCAAAATCATACCATCTGCGTCTTCTTGTCTCTGATGTTACAAGATCAAAAACATTATCGGGAATCATTTCATTAAACGGAGGTTTATCAATGATTTCTGACATTAAGAAAGTCGCAACCTGCCTTTTTGAAGAATCTTGCAAGTTTTCAAGCGAATTGACACACTTTGCAACAACAGGATCTTCATCATACCACCTTTTAAAACTTGCTTCATTTGTCATTATCGTATCCTCATACTGCATTAAATTTATTTGTATTAAAAACTCATTATATAAAATATTTAAAATCCAAGGGTTTTATCCTAACTTGTTAACCTCGAACAAGTACAATTCCTGCATACAGGAAACCAACCGTAACTGCTGATAAAAAAATATCAAAAATAATATTCAAACCTAAGTCCTCTCCTAAAGCCTCTTTGCATCTAAAAAATAATGTTTTCGATTGCTATTGAATTTTCTTTATTAACTATATCATATGATACTATAGATTCTTTTTGTTGTATAGAATTTGTCTTGTTTATTAAAGTTTCAGCAGCTTTTAAAACAGCTGCGGATGTCTCAATTATTGACCTTAAGCCCATTTCGTTTATATTAATATTTGGTGAATTTTGTGTAACATTTTGAGGTACGCAAGAAATTTTTAAGTTTTGCTCTATATTGCCGCACAAATGAATTATTTTAACTTCAGGATTTATTTTATATATTTCATCCGGTTCTATAATACCGTTTTTCCCGATTATCAAATCGGATTTTTGAGGATAATCCAAAAGAACAATACCGTCCATTTCCGGCAAATGTTTAATAATATAATCTTTATCAATTTGTTTATCTGTATAAATAGCATAAACTTGAGCACCGGTCATTTTTAATAAACTTAAAGAATTCTCCATCAACTCTCCATTGCCAATGAGCAAAAGCCTGGAGCGAAAAACGTCTAAATTTGCAGCATAACATCTTTTTATTATTATATGTGCAAAATATCTGTATAACATTAAACAATAATCCGCAGGGTTTATTGCAACAACAGAAATCTGCTTTTCCGAACATAAGGTTTTATCAATATTAGAAGTATTTATAAAATCAAGATTGCCGGGATATAAAGAAATAACGCTATTCCGTTTTAATGAAGACACTAAATCTTCATTAATATTTATTTCATCGCCTTTTATTACTATATCAACCGATTTAAGCACATGAGGAGTTAATTTATCGATAAAATAAAAATTATTTTTCAAATTCAGTTCTTTTAAAGCCAGATATGTATTTTCTTTCTCCAAATCACTATGAGAATATACATAAATTTCTCTTGCCCCTGCCATATTTGCCATCAAAGGCAGCAGAGAAGGCTTTTTAAGTGAATTTGGAAGCAAAATGTTATATCCTGACAAATCAAGTTTAAAATATCTTATACTTTGTTGAATTTGTTTTAAAAAATTACTTTTCACAGCTACCGTCTTTTCTTAACTATTATTTTTAATTATAACAGCTAAGTCAAATTTTGGTCATTTTGTTAAAAAATTGTTTCTTTATTGGATATTTCATCTGACTTTTAACTGTTCATTTATGTAAAACCTTGGATTATAAACTGTTTTATCTGATTTAATCACTCTAGCTTCATCAAATCCGTAAATTTGGGCATAATCTCTGTGAAATCCGTCACATATTCCGACAAGTGAACATTTTTCACATTTTTCACCTTTTGAATACGGATGCAAGAATTTAGTCATTAATACTCGATATTCCTTATAAAGATACTCTTTGTCCGTAAAATTTTCAACTTCACCGAGTTCTTTTAAATAAAATTTCTTTTCCCACTTTTCGTTCATTTCATTATCAAAAATAAAAATACACTTATCTGTTAAATTTTTATCTTCAAGAATTTTTTTAATTTCAGCTGACGGAGAAGCAACTAAAATGATATCGACCGGGTTATTTTCAAGCCAATCATCAGAATACCATGGGTATCCAAGAAGATTTTCTCCTCTTAAATACTCTTTTGATGAAATAAATCCTTTCATTTGCCGGTTTATGTTTGAATTTTTCAACTCCTCAATAAATTGTAATCCTATTGTTGAATTACCGAAAATACAAAAATCTAAACTTTCCTTATTTTGATATTTGTCGGATATTAATTTTATAATTTCTTCAAAAGGCTTTTTATTTAAATCCGTATCTTTAATTTTGCCAAAATATGTATTTCTTAATGACATGACAATTTCTTCCAATGATTTTGGCTCTGATAAAGGCTTGTCTGCTACTCTTTGCTCCCTTAATGAAGACCAGGACTCAGACGCACATTCCCATTCGTGATTATCGTAAATTGTTTGCTGGAAATCTTGCACAAATTTACGATATTTTTCCTCAAAAACACACATTGGCAGGTATCTAACATTAACTTCAATATTGTTTGAATCCAAATAATCAATCACAGGTATTATTTTTTTAACAATTTCTGAATATTTTGGAATTGTTTCAATTGCCCTATTTCCCGTACTTTGATCGATAAATGGGTTAAAAGCAATGAAATTAAAAACTTTTGCTCCTTTTTTAACAGAAATTTCAGCAATATCCATTAATTGCGGAATAGCTTCCATTGAAAGAACAGTATTTACTCTAAAAGGAATTTTCAATTGAATTAAATTGTCCAATGCCTGCATTTGACGAATACTTGCACCTTCCATCCGCACAATTTCATCATAGGATTTACCAAGAGCGTGTATACTTACCAAAAAATCGTCAACGCCAGCATCTTTTAGCTGTTTACATTTTTCTATATCATTAAGAGCTATTGCATTAGTTATTAAGGTCGGTTTTAATCCGATTTCTTTGCAATAACTGACTAATTCGAGAATTTCAGGATAAATTGTAGGCTCACCGCCTTCAATATCAACAGCTGTATTACCGTAAAATTCTTTCATTGTCTTGCAAATTTGCTTTGCTTTATCAATAGAAATAAATTTATGCTCAGGATGCTTGTAATCGCTGACTTTTTCAGAATAATAACAAAATTTGCACCTTAAATTGCAGGTTTGTCCAAGCCATAATGAGCCTCGTGTGCCCATTTTTCTTTCTTTTGTAAATCCGAATTTTTCTTGTGTTAATTCCATTTTATCCCTCAAGAGGCTCTAAACCTATTGCTAATCTTGTTTCTAATGACATTTTGCGTACATCATGGGCTTTTTCCCACAATAGCCTGCTATTTTTGCTGATTTCTTTTAATTTTTCCTTATCTGTTAAAATAATTTCTTTTATTTGCTCTTTAATTTTTGCTCTTTTATAATTCTCATCCATCTTAATTGCAAAACCGCAATTATTTTTTTCAACATAATTATTCAAATGCCAATCCGGATGACCTGCTGATATAACAGGCTTCCCAACGCACAGGTATTCCGATAATTTTGTTGAAAGAGAATTTTTAAACAAAAGCAGATTAACGGGATTAAAAGTTACTGTTGTAAGCAAAAAATCAGAATTAAGATATACATCTGATAATTTTTCTTTTGAAATATGACCTTTATAGAAAACCGCATCGGGAACGGATATTAAATTTGCTTTTGGTGCAAATTGCCATGGGGTATAAATATGCAAATGAAGACTAAAACCTTCACTATTAAGCTCAGAAACGGCACTTGCAATAACTTCCAGGGTTTCTCCCTGTAACATTTGGTTCATTGAGCCTGCATAAGTAATTATCGGGATTTGATTTTCAGTTAACGGCTTAATTTTAGAACTATCGCCTCTTAATAAATCCTTATTGCAGTTATTTGCAGGCTTATGAGTATATCCTGTCAACTTTGTGATTTTATCCGCTAAAGCCGATGAATTAGTTGTGCTTGCAAGTGATTTTGAAGCTGCAATTTTCATGTATTTTAAAATTTTATTATACCAAAATTTACCCCAAATGCCAATTTGATGCTCTTCTCTAGCCATCCAGTCATCCATATGCAGAAGAATCATCGGTATTTTATATTTTTTTGAAGCAAAAACAGCCAACATCAAATATCGAAGAGATAGCCCTGAAAAGTAAACGATTTCAGGTTCAAAATTCTCTTCTTCAATTTTTTTAACTGCAAAGTTTAAATCATTTTTTACTATTTGTTCAATGAAAAAAATCTGATAAAAATTTTTAAAGAAAAAATTAAAAAATTTTGGGATTTTTTTTTGTCCTAAATAAATAAACCTGTCTGCATATTCAGGAGACGGTGTAATATTTCTATATTCAAAAAAACCTAAAATCTTATCTTTTGGCAAACCTTTCAAAACAGCCTCTACAACAATTCCTCCGCCTTGAATGTTGCTGATGGCATTTTCTGCAAAATATAAAACATTTTTAATTTTATTATTTAGCATTAACTTCTCCAATTTATTATTATATTATCATAAATACAAGGCAAAAAACTTATACTAAAATGGGTTAATTTTCGGCTCACACATACCGATTTTTTAAAATCAATTCATTTAACGGTTATTTATTGAAAATCGGTATAACTTGCATAAATCCGGCAACATCTAAATTTTTGACAAAATTCTTTCACATAATTTTTTGATTTGTACTGATTTTAATAAAAATTGATTAAAAAAGTTTTCTGATTTAATTGCTATTTCATTCAAATCAGGAGCTTGAGAGCTGTCTGTTTCAATTAT
Organism: Candidatus Gastranaerophilales bacterium; assembly: GCA_028691575.1. Lineage (GTDB taxonomy): Bacteria > Cyanobacteriota > Vampirovibrionia > Gastranaerophilales > JAQUYY01 > JAQUYY01. The sequence continues at coordinate 7,403 of JAQUYY010000025.1, read as the reverse complement.
ATTAGTAAATTCAAGCATTTCTTCAAAAGCACAATACACTAATATCAAGTGTTTTTTAAATAAATCATCCTTAAAATCAACATAGTGATTGATTATAACATTAATTAATTTATTTACTTTTATCGGATTCTTATGAAGCCTTTTAAGCTCTGCTGATAATTGTTTCGCTGTTTTTATGCCATCATCGCAAATTCTTTGATATTTATTTATATTAGAAATAATTTTTTCAACTTCTTTTTTTATCTTATCAGAATTTTTATAAACAATATTTGAATTAAGATTAGAAACCTGCTCAATAATTTGTTTGATATCCTCAATTTTTTTATCAAATTTATTTAAAACATCTTCCAATTTTTCATTTTTAAACCCGTTAATTTGTGCCCCATCGGTTGATGCATTTATAAGTTCGACATTTGAATCAGCATTATATGCAAATTCTTCAAAATATTTGATAAAACCCGCATAATCCGGACTAGTGGGCATCATTTGACCATTTTGACCCATTACGGAAGTAATTTGCCAGGATGCCAATTTTTGCTTTAACTCTGTAATAGCTTGAGGAGTGAGTTTAGTTCCATTATTGGCTGTACAATATTTTTCAAATTCTTCTTCCTCTGCTGCAATTAATTTGTGTTTTTGCAATTTTTCGTCAAATACGCATTTAATTGCTTTTCCGTACACACTTTCTTTTGAATAACAATTTCCTTCAACATAGGCTAAGTCTTGACCGATGAGCGTTATCGGGTTGCAACCCATTATATATGCAGAATTTAGAGCCAAATAAGATACAGTGCCTTTGTTTCTATAGTCCCCTATTGAAAAACCGACAACTTCTGATAACCATCTTGAGATAATATCATTATTGCAATAAGAAATAAATTTTTGTTCCTTATTTAAGCCCAAAACTCTGTTATTTACATAAGTTGGAGCAATCAAGTTTGTTCCTGAAAAATCCAATCCGTTATAAGTTGAAACAAAATTTCCTACATCTATAAAAGCGACAAAATCTGGCTTGATATTGTGTTTTGCAAGAGTTTTATATGCATTCGATGCGCAGAAAAGTACAACATTTTCTCTGTTAGCAATGATTGTAGAAATGTTTTTGTCAAGAGAAGGTCCTGCTGATACTATAAGTGCGGGTTTTGACTTAAACTTACCCTTTAACAGGTGAACATTTGAGCTTTTTATAATTGTCGGAATATTTAATAATCCTTCAATCAACCAATTATAAGAAGCTTTTGAGATTGTATTATAATCACTTTTTAAATAATTGATGATGGAATCTGTTTCTGTTTTAAGGTAGTCTATTTCATCCTTATAGAAAACTGTTGCCGATCTGAGCCAAATAGCATTTAAAGTAGAATTATAATTATAAAACTCTTTCAAGGCTTTAATTAAACCCATTTGGCAGGAAACTATTTGAACTCTTTTATCAGATAATTCTTTTTCAAAATCAACACATTCAAGAGTGAATTTCAAAAGACTTAAATTGGGTTCATATACAATAATTTTACCTTTAAAATCCATATAAGCTCTTTTAAACAAGTATCCAAGCCCAAGCCCTAGAATAATTAATATGGAATTTTCTGTATTATTTTTAACCTGAGAAAATGAGCTGATCGCCTCTTGTTGAGGATTAATTTCGTTATGAACTTTGATATCATTGTAAAGTAAACTTACATCACCCGATTGAGCTTGAAATAACTGAAATTTATCATTTTCAGACAGTATATGCCCAATCAGCGAATTTTGTAATTTAGGATTATATAATCCAATTTGAGAAATATTTTTTTGCAATAAATTCATTATAAAATCTACTTATAAAGAGAAGCAAAATATTTTATTGACCTGTCATAAGTTTTTTCTGCATCTTTTGGGAAGAAGCAGCCCGGTATTTCCCCGGCAGAAAGATGATAGGTCACACATTCACAGCAAAGTCCTCTTTTATTACAGTTATATGTACATGTACAATTTTTTTTGTTTTGCTCAATTTTACATTCCATTTTAAATCCCCCTTTACTCGTTTTAATAATAACATATTTTACATATATTCAAAATATGTTATAATTTTTTTAATGGAAAAGAGGACTTAATTGTAATGCAAAATTCTAAAAAGCAAAACCAAGCTGAAGCTAATAAAAATATTTTTTGTGCTGTTAATAGCGAGGGTTTGACTGCTTTTCAAGGCGAGAGTGACTCGAGCCGTAGAAAATGTCCCATGCGGGCAAGAAAGCGAAAAGCATTTACTCTGGCAGAGTGTTTGATTGTTATTGCAATAATAGGAGTAATCGCTAGCATAACCGTACCGATGTTGTTTGGAACAACAAGCGATGCCGAGCTAAAATCAAAATGGAAAAAAGTTTATGGGGATTTATCTCAAGCTACCATGCTTGTTCAAAATGATAATGACGGAACATTAGAAGGTGCTTTTGCGAATGTTACAACTATGAGAGATAAATATGGTCAATATTTAAACTATGTAAAATCATGCGATTCAAGCGCAGCTTTAGGCGTTTGTTGGCATTTAAATGACGGCTCATCAACTTCTTTAGATGGGACTCCTGTAACCGGTTGGGGTGATAAGGCTTCTTTAATTATAAACAATGGAATGCTGTTGAGATTTTACTATTTAAGCTCTGCCTGCACGAATACATCAAGAGGCATTCCTGCTTGCGGTTATGTAATAATTGATGTTAACGGATTTAGCAAGCCTAATGTTATAGGTCGAGATATTTTTTATATTCATGTAATATCAAACGGAATAAAACCCTTTGGAGTTCAGGGCGATGATTATGATGAAAATTACTGCGAAGGTTCAACAGGCAGTAATGCCGGATACGGTTGTTCTGCATCAACTCTGTATAATTAACACAACTCTTGTATTAACCCTTAAAATTATCTAAAAACTCAAAATTTAAGCATTTCCCAGTCTTTGAAGAGCTTTAATTGAGTATATATCATCGGGTTTTAAGTTTAAAGATTTTTGATAGTATTTATATGCCAATGTTTTATAATTTAATATCTCCAAAATCGTTGCAGTATTATAAAAAGCATCTGCACTTAACGGGTTTAATTTTGTTGAAGTATTAAACAATCTCAAAGCCCTGTAATAATCAGATTTTTTAAAATAAATGCTTCCTAAATTATAGTAGGCTAGCATAAAATCAGGATTTATTGAAATTATTTTAGTCAAATTATTTTCAGCTTTTGCAAGATTATTTGTTTTATACAAACACAGAGAATAGCTGTATAATAGCTCAATTCTATCGGGATTTGCAGAAATTGCTCTTTCATAAAGTTCGATTGCTCTATAATATTTTTGCATTTTTTCAAAACAGCCTGCTATTTCGGCAATTACCCAAGAGTTATTTTGATTTTCAGCTTCAATATTTAAAATTTCAGTTGCTTTGCCAAAATACCCGTCAAAAATAAGTTTTTTTGCTTCTGCGATTTTGCTCAAATCATTTATGGCAATGTTTCGTTGCTCCACTTTAGCAGTTTTATTTGGTGAAAGTTTAATATTATAAATATTAGATTTAGTATTGGAAAAATTTTTATTTTCGGCAATCGGTAAATTTGTTTTAGCAGAATTATATTCATCAACTATATCAGACCGATAAAAATTACTGGATTTGAAATCATAATCATACAAATATAGGCTATTTAGATTAGTTTCGTCCAAAAAATCACCGTTTATTTCCAAAATATATTCATTTTGATTTTGCAAAAATTTTTCACTGGTAATTCTGGCATTTAAATTTGTATCGTTATAATTTGCAAAAGCAAATCCCCCAAAGCAAGTCAGCTTAAGGATAAAAGCAAACAAGATTAAAAACGAATAAGTTCTTTTATTTGTCATTTTTCCAAAATTCATGTATATATATTTTAATTTTCGCAGATTTTTCAAATTTGTAAATAATTTGAAAAGCCTATTTTTTTGATATGTTTCACTCGGATTTTAATTCATCATAAAAATTAACAGCCGCTTTTTTAGTATTTTTAATTACATGCCCGCATTTTGTACAAGCCATATAATCTTCCGTACTATCAATCGGAACATATAAATGTTCACATTCATCAACATCTTCGAGGTCAAGAGATTTTCTGTAAATTTTTTTTACCTCGGAATTGTTTTTAATAAACCTTAAAATAGCTTCTATAATATACATCTAAAATCATAAACTATAATATAATTACTATACTGGAATGAGTTAGTTTTTTTTAAAACGGGCAAAGCCCGATTTTATAAAAAACGTCGCTCCCGGCTCACGCATACCGATTAAAAAACTATTTTATTTCGCTATTATTTTTTAAAATCGGTATAACGTAGAATGATTTTTCTTTTATATATGATATTTTAGGTTATAATTAAATAAAAAGCAAACAGATAAGGAAAAATTATGATAGAAATGCGAGTAATGGGAATAGCGCTAGATACCAGAACAGGCTCTCCGATTGTTGTTTTGAATGATTTGGAGAACCGAAGAGCTTTGCCTATATGGATTGGCTCATCTGAAGCAAGTGCTATTATCAGAAAAATAGAAAAAATACAGGTTGCAAGACCGATGACACATGATTTAATTTGTGACGTTATTGAAGCAACAAATTATGAGCTTGACCGTGTTGAAATTAATGATGTCAACGAAGAAACGTATTATGCAACATTAATTTTGACCGATCCGGAAGGCAAAGAAACAGAACTTGATGCAAGACCTTCAGATGCTATTGCTATAGCTATCAGAACAAATTCACCAATTTTTGTTTCATCAAATGTAATTTCAAGCGGAACAGTTTCTACTGATGAAACTAAAGATGAAGAAGAAGCTGAAGAATTCAGACAATTTGTTCAGGATTTAAAACCGTCTGATTTTAAAAAACTAATCGAAGGAAATCAAGAATCTGACCAATAAAATTTTATAGAAAAAAGAAAGGACATTCTAAAATGGCTGAAAAAATCACAAAAGAAATGAGCATTATTGACGTTGTTCAACAATATCCTGAAACATTGGAAGTATTTGCGCAATACGGTTTAGGCTGCATAGGCTGTGCCGCAGCAAGATTTGAAAACCTTGAAGCAGGAGCAAAAGTACATGGAATCGATCCTGATAAACTGGTTGAAGATTTGAATGCTATAATTAACAAGTAGTTTATTTAAAATTAAAAAAAATAAAAGCTTTATTGATTAAGGCTTTTATTTTTATTTTATAATTATTAAAAATGAAAATCATTCGGAAGGTTGGTGAAAAATGAGCAAAATTCTAATTATAGACGACGATAAAGCTATTGCCGAGCTAATTAAAGTTAATATCGAATTATCAGGACATGATGCTATAGTCTGTTATGACGGGATAAAAGGTTATGCTCTTGCAATTCAGGAATTGCCGAATTTGATAATTTTAGATGTCATGATGCCTGAAGTTGACGGTTTTACAGTTGCTCAGCGAATAAGACAAACTAAAGAAACTAGAGAAATACCAATTTTAATGCTTACCGCTCTTGGTATGATGAAAGATAAAAAACAAGGTTTTAATTCAGGTGTAGACGATTATTTAGTAAAACCTTTTGAATTAGAAGAACTGCTTTTAAGGGTAAAAGCTCTTTTACGGCGAGTTAAAGCCCTTCCCGAATCGATGGCTACAACAGAAATTCTTTCTATTGAAGATATAACGCTGATTCCTGATGATCTTCAAGTAAAAATTAATGATAAATATGCAAAATTAACCCCTATCGAGTTTGAAATTCTAAATAATTTAGTTCAAAAACATGGAAAAACAGTATCGTCAGGAGAACTTTTAAAAGAAGTCTGGGGATATTCACCTGAAGATGATATCGAAACAATCCGGGTGCATATAAGACATTTAAGGACAAAACTTGAAAAAATTTCTTCTAACAAAAAATATATTCAAACTGTTTATGGCGGCGGATATAAATTAATTCCGGAAGGAATACAAAAATAAAAATTTTGCACCGTTAAGTCGTTCTATTTAAATATTGATAAGCTTTTAGCCGAATACGGTTTTAATTTGTTTCTTGCCCTAAATAGGCCAGTAGTATTGAATTTGTGGTTTTTCATTATAAAAATATCTGTAATAATAGTCAAAATTTTTAAACAAAAGAGCTTCTCTGTGAGATTTGTGAAATTTCTCATTTCCAAACCAGGGTGGTAATTTTATCCTTTTTTTTCGTTTAAATTTTGGCAAATTGAGTGCCATATTATTTTTGTAGCCTCTTTTAATCCATAATTTTATACACATATTCATATATAGCCTTAATGCATCATCATAACCTGACCACATTTTTATTGTCGGGTGATGACTCCATCCATCAAAATTTCCCGTTATATTTTTCAAAATAATATACGCTTCTGAACGCTGTTTGCCGAGTCTTTTGTAATCAAGACAATTTAGCGATTTATAAAAATTTGCATAAGGCATAAATGTTTGCATCTTTTAAATTTATACCTGCTTTACAAAATTTTCATCCGATAAATTATTAAAAAAATGTTAATTTTTAATTAAATCTATCAATTATTTAATAAAATATGCTTAAAAATATTTGATTTATTTATACAATTTTAAAGATTAAAAAGGAGGAAGAAATGAAAGTAAACAAACGTTATTTAAAGATTATTTTATCTTGTTTTTTAGCTGCATTTATTGGAGCATTGACGGCATTTTTGCTGGGAAATCATTTTATAAAACCGAAAAAGATTTATGCTAATAATTTCAACCCTTTTTACTCAACAGTTTTTTTTAAAGATTTTGATAAGGAATTTGCCAGAATTAATAAAGAAATGAGAAAACTTGAAAAAGATATGCTGAAAAATGCTCCAATTATAAGTATTAACAGCTCAAACAGTCCATTTTTATCTTTTATAAATAACAAAGATGAGTGCAAAATTACGATTGATTTTAAAGAACAAAATTTTAGTGAGGAAAATATAAAAACAAACTTTGATAAACACCGAATATGTTTATCCGGTGATTTTTTAACCGCTAAAAAATCCGACAAATCAAATTTTAAATCAACTTCAAGTTTTTATAAATCTTTTTATATAGAAGATGAATTGGATTTAGAAAATATTTCCAAAATTAAAGAAAATAACAAGTTAATTATAACTATTCCTAAAAAACATCGGGTTTAGATTAATTTTTTCTAAAATCGTTTAATGCCAACAAATTTCAAATAAGTTTGTTGGCTTAATTTTTACCTGCCAGAGCAAATTTTTGAGAAATTTTTTCAAAAGCATGAGACTGATTATAAATAATAAAATCGGTAAATTCTCTTAGTGCACCTTCTCCACCTTTTTTAGATGAAATAAAGATACAGATATTTTTTACTACATCAACAGCATCGGAAGGACAACAAGCTAATCGTGCATTTGGCAGAATACAAATATCAGG
>JAQUYY010000270.1 GCA_028691575.1 Candidatus Gastranaerophilales bacterium | reverse complement strand
GAGAGAAGGCACTAATAGCTTCTTAGACGGCGTTACCGTTGATGAAGTAAGTGAAAAACTTAAAAAACCCATTCATATAATACAAGATTGTTACAGTGGAAAAGAAATTATAAATCTGGCATTAGGTATAAAATAGAAAACATGGTAAAATATTAGTAAATAACGGTTTATCGGGAGAAAAAATGTTTAAACGAATATGTAAAATAATTTTTGTTAGGCACGGCTCTACCATATATACAGAGCAAAACAGGTTATATGATATCGAAGATTACCCGCCCCTAAACGAAAAGGGCAAAGAAGAAATGCAAAAAGCCTCGAATTGGCTGAAAATAAATTCGCCAAATATTGATAAAATCTATACCAGCTCTTCATTGCGTTCAATTCAAAGCGCAAGAATTATAGCCAAAAATTGCAAAACTGATTTTGAAATCACTGACAATCTTTTCGAGCGAAAAGCAGGCATATGGGGTGGGTTAACGTTTGATCAAATTGAAAAGAAATATCCTGATATGCTTAATCAGTACCATAAAAATCCGTGTTCCTTCTGGCCTGATGGCGGAGAATCCACTATAGAAGTAATAAGTCGAACTAAAAAGATTATTGATGACATTGTAAACAGTAATTATCAAAAACGAATTGTTGTAATAACTCATGAAGGTGTCATTCAATCAGCAGTTAGTCTTGCCCTTGGTGTTACACCTGAAAATCAAACAAAAATATATGCTCCAACAGGATCAATTACCCAAATAAGTTATTTTACTGAATGGGCAAGCCTTGTTTATTCAGGATTCATTCCTAATTAAAGAAAGCGACGGTATTCAATGGAAAAATCGATAGAATATATAAACTGGAAAAGCTCTAATTTTCAACCCGAAATAGGTCTGATTTTAGGCTCCGGTCTTGGCGATATAGCAAACGAAATCAAAGGAACAATTGTTCCTTACTCAAAAATTCCCGAATTTGAAACCTCGACAGTTGAAGGACATGCCGGACAACTTGTTTTAGGAGAATTTTGCAATAAAAAAGTAATTGCAATGCAGGGAAGATACCATTTTTACGAAGGTCATTCACTTCAAACCGTTACATATCCCGTAAAAATTATGAAGAAACTGGGCGTTAAAACTTTAATTGTGACAAACGCTGCAGGTGGTGTCAATAAAGACTTTTATCCCGGTGATTTAATGATAATTACTGATCACATTAATTTGCTCGGCTCAAATCCTTTAATAGGAGAAAATGACAAGTCTTTAGGCGAAAGATTCCCTGATATGAGCAATGCTTATGACAAAAATCTAATTTCTTTAGCCGAAAAAATTGCAAAAAAATTAAAAATAAAAACTCAAAAAGGCGTATATGCAGGTTTGACAGGACCCAGCTATGAAACCCCTGCTGAAATCAGAATGTTAAGAATACTTGGCGCTGATGCTGTCGGGATGTCCACCGTACCTGAAGTTATCGTTGCAAATCATATGAAAATGAACGTGCTTGGTATTTCTTGTATTACAAATATGGCCGCAGGCATTTTAGATCAACCTTAAAACCACAAAGAAGTTATTGAAACAGCCGAAAAAGTTAAGCAGGATTTTATTAAACTTTTAAAAACAATTTTAGAAACAATATAATGAATATAAAAATAATTGCTGTAGGAAAAATTCGTGAAAAATATCTTAAAGAAGGAACTGATGAATTTTTAAAAAGAATTCAACCTTTTTCATCTTTAAAAATAATCGAGATTCCTGCCGAAACAATTAATTCTGAATCCATGGAAGAAAAATGCCGCAATATTGAAGCAGAAAAAATTTTAAATCATATTTCAAATACATCTTATGTTATAACAATGGAAATTGCTGCAAAACAGTATTCTTCAGAAGATTTTGCCCAAAAGTTTAAACAGTTTAATCAAGAGGGGATAAATGAACTGATTTTCGTAATCGGAGGAGCAACAGGACTTGGTGAAATTGTTTTAAAACGTGCAAACGAAAAAATTAGTTTGTCAAAAATGACCTTAACCCATCAAATGGCAAGATTATTTTTGATAGAGCAAATTTATCGTGCATTTAAAATTAATGCAAACGAGCCGTATCATAAATAGCTGAAATTTAATAATAATGTGAATGAATGATTGATATTGATTAAATATTAATTTATAATAGGTTTTATTATTAAACAATGTAGGACAAGAGCAAATGTTTAAAAAGAAATCAGGTTTTACTCTAGCAGAAACATTAATAGTAATTGCAATAATCGGAATTATTGCCTCAATTGTAACGCCGATGTTGTTTGGAACAACAAGTGATGCCGAATTAAAAGCAGCGTGGAAAAAACAATATTCTGATTTATCACAAGCCACACAATTAATAGCTGTAGATAACGGCGGAACTTTAGCAGGTGCATTTACAGGTGATGCTGCAGGAAGTGAAGATTTAAAAAACGCTTTTGCTGAAAAATTAAATATTATAAAAGATTGCTCCGGAACTTCCGATTACGGTGGAAGCGGAAGCGGTGTAAGTGCTGAAGATTGTTGGCATGAATCTGATAGTTGGTATTATCTAAGCGGTACAAGCATAGGTAGCAAATATCAACCGGGTTTAATACTAAATAACGGTATTTTAATGCTTTTAGGAGTTAATAAATCCGATTGTACCTATGATTTAAGTTTATATGGTGGAGATTATACTAGGTGCGGATACATTGTTGTAGATATAAACGGATTTAAAAAACCTAATACTTATGGAAAAGATGTATTGGGGGCAAATATATCTTCAAATGCATTAATACCATGGGGTGCAAGAGGATTTTATGACCCATCAACATATTGTGTTGAAGGCTCAACAGTAACTAATAACGGTTATGGCTGTGCTGCAAAATATTTGTATGAGTAATACACAATTTTGTCTAACACAATCCAACACCTGTCATTCCGCACTTGATGCGGAATCTAACCAGTATACAAATTAA
>JAQUYY010000024.1 GCA_028691575.1 Candidatus Gastranaerophilales bacterium | reverse complement strand
CTTGATTGGCATCTAACAAACTTACTGCCCCCAAATGAAGACAAAGTTCTCGAAGATCTTTAGATCCTCGGTTTTTTAATATTTCTATCGATTCAATAACTTCTAATGAATTGCCTATCGCCTGTCCCAAAGGTTGGCTCATGTCTGTTATTACGGCTGTTATTCTTCTGTCTAAATATTTGCCGATTTCAACCATTGTTCTAGATAATTCTTTTGCCTCTTCAAAAGTTTTTATAAAAGCTCCACTGCCGCATTTAACATCTAAAACAATGGTATTTGCACCGCTGGCAACTTTTTTGGAAACAACAGATGCAGCAATCAAAGGAATGCTGTCAACCGTTGCCGTTACGTCTCTTAAAGCATAGAGTTTGCCGTCGGCCGGTGATAATTGTGCTGTTTGAGAGGCTATTGCCATTTTTATTTCTTTTACTTGCGAAATAAAATTATTTAAAGGAAGAGATGTTTTAAACCCCGGTATGGATTCAAGCTTGTCAATAGTTCCTCCTGTATGCCCTAAGCCTCTTCCTGAAAGCTTAGCAACCGGAAGCCCTGCTGCCGCAAGCAAAGGGATAAGAATAAGGGTTGTTTTATCACCCACGCCGCCTGTACTGTGTTTATCAATTACATATTTACCGATTTCGGATAAATCAAGTATATCGCCTGATTTTGCCATTTCTTCCGTAAAAATGGCATTTTCTTTAAAGCCCATCCCTTTGAAGCAAACTGCCATAAGCCATGCGGATAACTGGTAATCAGGAATTGTTCCGTTTACAATCCCGTCGACTATAAATTTTATTTCTGTTGCTGTATGATTTAATCCGTTTTTTTTTATTAAAATCAAATCGGTCATTTTCATATTTTTTGGTCCTTAAAATAATTTGGATTGCATAAAACTTCAATTTCCCAAAAATGGGGCTTTTCCTGCATCTTCTTATATTTTAATAACTTTTTCAAATAAATGGAAATTTTTTACATCATTTATATGATTTTTTGCGGATTTTGGAATAATTTTGCCAAAATTATCCTCTTATATCTTATAGAATATTATTATGCAAAAAAACAGTAATGGATTGGAAAATAATTATGGGCTTTTTAAATAAAAAATCAATGGTTAAAAAAAAATTTGACAGTGAATTTATAAAAAAAATAAAAGAATCAATGCCTTATGTTGAAGATATAAATACAAGAAAACGAATTTTTGTTTCATGCCTTGGTGTTAGTTTTGTTGAAGAATTTTTAGACAAACAAAAAATTGCTTCGATAACCAATATAAATATGCTCCAAAATCCTTTAATATCAGGGCAATTTGATATTGCGGATATCTACGCAGAAGGAGCGAGAATAGACGTAAGAGTATCTGTTGGCGATGATACTTCTCAAATGTGGATTCCAAGAGTTCATTTTGACGATCAGATTTTACCTGATTTTTATATTGCTATAAAAGTAAATAGTTCTTTTTCCGAAGGAGAAATCATTGGATTTATTGAAACTAATGGGCTTATAACTTCTTTGGGCAACAAAAATTACTACTTTGTCGAATACGATGCTTTAGACGAAATATCAGGCTTCAAAAAAACTTTGAAAAAGTTTTCAAATCCGTCTAATGTAATTTACGATGATAAAGAAAGAGCTCACGAGCTGTTTTTAAGCTATCTTGACGATGATATTTCAAAAGGGGATAAGAAATTTTTATTAAAAGTGCTGTCTAGAAGTATTGATATATTAAGAGATTTCAATGAATTATATTGTTTTGACAATAAATGCTTAACTATTGAAAAAGAAGAAGGACAGATAGATGAAACATTAGTATTGTTTACGGGCGATTTTCCGGCTCAACAAGAAGAAATTTCGGTTGATGTTTCAGATGATATTGTTTATTTGGACGAACTGGAAGAAGAAAACGATGATGACAATTTTGAACTTGTTGAAGAAGATGATTATGGCGTAAAAGATGTAAATGTCGATAAAGAAATTTTAGAATATATTCTCGAAGATTTACCTGAAGAATCTATTGAAGATTATGAGAATTTAGGAATTTTGCAAGAAGAGTCTTCTAGTGATTTTCTTGAAGATTTAGCAGAAAATGATGATTTTTTGATTGCATCCGAAAGCAGTAATTTAGAAGATTTAAGCGAATTTGTTGTAGAAGAAGTAAGTCATCAAAAAGAACCCGAAGAAGATTTTGATGATTCAATAACTTCTGCGATTGAACCTGATGAGAACTCTTTAGATGATTTTCTTTCTGATTTATCAGAAGAACCGGCAAAAAAAGCTGTTTTTTCTGAAGAAACTATAAAAGAACCGTCTTTGGATGATTTCATAGATGAAATTGAAGAAGAGAAACCTTCTTTGGACAAAACAGAACAGATTGAACCGGAAGATGATTTGAAACCTGATTTCAATTTAAATATTGGCAATGAAAAACAAGAAAATCTTGAAGAATTGTTTAAAATAGCCAAAAAAGAATCTCTTAGCGCAGAAATTGCAAAAAATGATAAATTAAAAAATATTGATCCCGAGGTTTTAAAATTATTGCTTAATGATGAAGATGATTCAATTGATTTTGATGATAATTATGCTCAAGAAAAAGAATCAAAAGAAGTTATAAAGTCAATTGAGCCTAAAATGCCGGTTTTTGTTAGAAATAAAATAAAAAACAAACAAAAATCCACAAATTTATTGAAAAAAATTAAAATTGATAAGAAAAAAGCAACAATAGCGGCAGCACTAGCAGCTACCGTAGGTTTAACAATCGGCGTTACTGCTATATTAAAGAAAAACCCGTCTGTTTCCTACAATCCCGAGCTGGCAGAAAAATTGAATCCTCAACAAGTACAAACTCAATCAGTAGAAAATGTTACCCCTGAATATACCGGAAGTTCCAATAATTTAGAGCTTCCGGTTACAGAAATTAATACTTCAATTGATATTCCGCCGCCACTTCCTGCGGCTGCACAAATTTTACCTTCCAAAAATATTGATGAAGCAATAGCAAAAGCTTTTATTCCAAAAGAAGATGCCGTAAATATAAAAAATATTTCCTGGGAAGTATCTTCAAAATTAGCATCTGATATTGAATTTAAAAAATATCTTTTAATGACGGGAAGAGCATTAAAACTTAACCTTGCACAAGATTTGTTAATGGCAAATGATGTTGCAATTAACAGCACAATTAAAATTCAGGTAATCATAGACAAAAGCGGATTTGTTCAAGAGGGCAGGATGATTTTAGGAAGTGGTTCCAAGCAAGTTGATACAATAGTGTTACAAACTCTTAAAGAAACTTTTAAATACACTAAACTACCGTCGATTAAGGAAGATATTAACACTATTGAAGCCGGATTAATAATAAACTTGTAATTCTACAACGAAATGGTAATATAGAATTATAAGGCTTATCATATCCGGGTGGAAAATTGTGGAGATAACTCAAGAACATCGTGCCTTGATCGAAAATATAATAAAAACAAATAATCGCTTCAAAGGTAACGAAGATCTTTTGGAGGATTTTTGCAGTGAAACTTTTCAAAGAACTTATAGCATTTTATCATCAATAAATAATGTTGAAAAAATCGAAAATTATATAAGAAAAGTCTCTACCACGGCCATTATAGAGGTTTTAAGAACAGCGGGAAGGTTGACTAAAACCTCGGGCAAGTATCAAAAAACCAACGAAACAGTAATTTCTGAGATTGCAAGGCCGAAACAATCTACCGTCAATGATTTAGACCCATTTTTTGATATTCCTGACCCTAAACCTCATTTTGAAGAAAGTATTATAACTCAAGATGAGTTGCAAAAAATTAAAAAAGTCATCTATGAACTTGATTATCATGAAAATAACAAAAAATTCGCAGATATTTTTGTTATGAGATATATAAAGGAGTACAAACAAGCTGAAATTGCTGAAAAACTTGGGATTAGTCAAGGAGAAGTCAGTAAAAGACTTATAAAAATAGCAAAAGAAGTAAATAAAAAACTTAATGCTGCTGATGATTAAAAATCATATAAAAAGACGTTTGGAAAAACTTGTATGTCAATTTATAATGGATAAAAGTCGGCATCCCCGATGGTAATTTAGTTGAGGAATTAAGAAAATGAAATGCCCACAGTGTGGAGAAGTTATAAAATCGAATTTAGAAGTTTGTCCCCATTGCAAAACAAGGGTTAGGGTTGTTTGTCCGAAATGCAAAACCTTGAATAAAACCGGTCGGGAAATCTGCTCTAATTGTAAATTTAAACTTATAAACAATTGTCCTCAATGCAAAGCTCCAAATTTATTCATTGCGAAAGTTTGCACTAAGTGTAATTATCAATTAATAAAAAAATGTGAGAAATGCGGTGCATTTTACTCGACCTTAACGGAAGATTGTCCAAGGTGCAAAAGACAAAAAGAAGATTTAGACAAAAATATCGAAGAAGGAAAAGAAACATTTGATTTTTTAAACAAATTTGTATCAGTTACAATTGAACTAATAAACGTTCCTTCTCTAAAAAAACGGATTGATGATGAAAAATTAACCGAAAAACTTATAAAAAAATTCTATCAAACTATAGCAAAACAAGGAAAAATCTGTGGGGAAAAAGCCCGTAAGATTTCGGAACAAGAAATTGTTCTTGATTTTGCCAATCAAAATTCGTTTGAACATTCCGTAAATACTGCGATAAATGCAGCAAAAGACATTCTTGCCGATATAACTGATTTTAATTTTTCCATAAAAGATTCTTTGCATATGAGCTTGAAAATAAAAATAGGAATTTCAACAGCCTCATATAAAGAAAAAAATGATTTTGCACAAAAAGAGCGTAGCCTTGCAAAAGCAGGTGATATTATAGTAAATCAGGATATTTATTGCTGTTCGAAAACTGCTTTTAGTTACGAGTCAATCGGTTCAATAACCGTTGATGATAAAAAAATTCAATTATATAAATTTATTGATAATCCGGTTAAAAAGCTTGAAATGATTAAAGATGAAGAGGCTGTTTCTTCAAAAAATGAAGCTATAGAAAACAGTTCGCAACAAAATGTTCCAAAAACCCAAAAAATTATTGAAAAAAAATATGTCGAACCCGAGCCAAAAGAAGATTATGCTTCAAGAAATGAGATTTTTGCACAAGTTGTTAATTTTATAACAAAAGACAACGGAGGAAATCTCATTGGAATTTGTGCCCCTGACGGATATGGCAAAACGACATTTTTGTCTATAATTTATCAGCATTTAAAGTCGGAAGCATCTTTGTGGATAAGGTCTCAGGCAAGTCCATTAAACAAACATACTCCGTTTTCTTTATTTCAGGATATGTTTAAGTCTATGTTGGACATGCCTGCATTAAACTTGAATCTTGATGATGCAAAAGATTCTATAGGCAAAATATTTGAAACAGCTTATGAAATTAATGATAAACAATTTGTTAAAGATATCTGCAAAATTGCTTTTTGCAAGCCTGACAATGACCTTAAGGACATTTATTTAAACAGAGAAAAATCTTTTAAAACCATTTATAATTTTTTAGCCGGTCTGAGTTCCAAAACAAAAATCGTTTTACTTGCAGAAGACGTGGAGTTTGCTGACAGTGCTTCTTTAGAGTGCCTAAAATATCTTATTGATAACGGTATTTTAGAAAAAATCAATATTATAATGACATATTCAAAGAAAAAACCGATAAATGATGTTATTGAATCGATTGTTTTAAACGAAAACAACAGCAAAACTTTTGCCCTAAACCCTCTTAAAAGAAAAGAAATGGACGATGTTTTAATGAGCTTTATGAATAATAAAGACATCATTGATGAAAACTTTAAAAAAGAACTTTTTGCAAAAGCAAAAGGAAACCCTTTGTATATTGCGGAAACAATACATTTCTTAATGCAAACAGGCATTATTAGTACAAATGGGGATAAAATAAAAATTTCTTCTCAAATAAAATCAATAAATCTTCCCGATAAGATTGAAGAATTAATTAAAGCAAGATTGCATAATTTCGGTCATGTTTCGGACAATATTATAAAATTATTGGTGTGTGCATCCTTAATCGGAACAAAATTCATTCCAATGTTTTTAAATAAAATATTAAAACTTCCTGACGAAGAATACAAAAAAATTCTTCAAATTCTTGCTATGAATGGAATTATAGTTTCATTAAATAATTATAATTGTGCATTTCGGCATTATAAAATTTGGGAAGTTGTACACTCTCAAGGCTTATTAAAAGAGCAGAGAGCGGCTATTTACGCTCAATTATATAAAATTTTAAAGGAAATTACTCTGAATGAGAGCTCAAAACTTGCTGTATATGCAGAAGTAGCCAAATTAAAACAACAAGCCGTAAAACAATGGGAAAAAACAGCAAAAGAAGCATATTCATTGGGGGATATAGCAGTTTATACAATGGCTCAAAAGAGAATTTTGATGCTATTAGACAGAAAAGATTTACCCGATAAAGAATTGTTTTTGACAGAAATTTACGAAAAAATCGGCATGGCAAATTACACTTATAACCCGGCAGAAGCAGTTAACATGCTTTCAAATGCAGTAATTTTGAATGAAAAACATCAGGATATTCAAAAAACTATCAGATTATCGGGGTATTTGGCAAAAAGTTGTGAGTTATTAGGAAATTATACAGGTTCGCTTGAATGTTCAGAAAAAGCGATGTCTTTAATCGATAATAATAAAATGCCATTTGAAAAAATCCTTTTAAATTACTCGAAACTAGTTCCTTTGTTTAATTTGGGATGCTTAGAACAAGTTATAAATATTGCCCAAACTGACATTATCCCGGATTTAATCAATTTTATCGAAAAAGAAGACTATTCCGATAAGATTTCAAAAGACGAAGCGCTATATATATTGTTGGATTCGGAATTATATTTGGCTAAAGCTCTTGCATATCAAGGGAATTACAGGGTTATTGAAGTATTAAAATCAATAAACGAAAAAGCTAAAAAATTCCAACAGCCAAAATTTGTAATTGAAGCACAAATAATCACGGCTTTTTATAAGGCTGTTCAAGGATTAACCCTCGAAGCTGCTGAAATTTTAAACAATTTAAAGATAAATGTACCTAATATAAAAAATTCATTAAACTGGAATTTTGTTAACTTTATCATCCAATTAATAAGTCAAAATGCAGAAACAATAATAAATGACGGAGTAAAGTCAATTGAGCTTTCAAAAGTTGAGAAAGCATATATAGAACAATCAATTTTAAAAGCATTTATAGCTCTTTTATATCAGCAAAACGGAGATCCGCAGACGGCTAAAGAAATGTATTATGATTTAATCAAAACTTCATCTGAAAACAAATTGGCAACAACATCTTTGCTTGTATGGACATTGTTGGCAAGTTGGAGTTTGGAACATTCAAATGCTGATGAAGCCCTGCAAATTGCCGAGAGTGCACTTGAAGTTGCTTTAAAACCGAATATAAACAATCATTTGTTTGTAATATTGCTTAAAAAAGCACTTGCGGAGATTTATATTGTCAAAAATGATTTTGAAATGGCAAGAATTAATGTTGAGCAGGCATTGAAATTAGCAGGCCAAATGAATTTACATTTAATAGAATGTAAGCTGCATCAGATTCATGGCAGATTATTACAGGAAAAAGCAACTGCTCAAGAATCCGGCAGAAGGACAAGCGCAGAAAAATCACGCCAATTTTATTTGCAAGCAATGGACTTGGCTAAAAAACTTGATAATAAGACTTTAATAGAAAGTATTGAAAAAGATTTAGGCAATCTTGGTACTTTTTGTCAATTATCCGGCATAGAAATGAGGTAAATATAAAATATCATGCTGAAATAAATTCGGGATGACAAAACAGGAGACAATAAATGAAAGCTATAAGAAAAAATTTGGGATTCACCCTAGCCGAAACATTGATAGTAATTGCAATAATCGGAATAATAGCCTCAATAGTTACGCCAATGTTATTTGGCACGACAAGCGATGCCGAACTAAAAGCCGCATGGAAAAAGGCTTATTCTGATTTATCACAAGCTACTCAATTAATAGTTGTAGATAACGGCGGAAGCTTAGCAGGAGCATTCCCCGGCGATTTAGCAGGAAGTGAAGATTTAAAAAATGCTTTTGCTGAAAAATTAAATATAATTAAAGACTGTTCTGGGGTTTCAACTTATGGTGGGACAGGTAGCGGGGTAAGTGCAGAAAGTTGTTGGCATACAGAAGGTAATTGGTCTTTTTTAAATGGAACAACTGACAGTAATTACACAAGTCCTGGTTTAATATTAAACAATGGCAGTTTAATAAGATTTGGAATAAACAAATCCGATTGCAGCAGTATTGTAGGTGATTATACAAATTGTGGTTTTATATGGATAGATATAAATGGATTCAAAGATCCAAATACTCGAGGAAAGGATATTTTTGGAATAAGTATAACATCAAATGCTCTTATACCATACGGGGCAAGAGGATATTATGATCCGTCAACAACCTGTATAGAAGGCTCAACAGCAGCAGACAATACAGGTTATGGCTGTTCTGCTAAATATTTGTATGAATAATAAAGGAATAATAATAATATGAAAAAGAAATTAGGATTCACCCTAGCTGAAACATTAATAGTAATTGCAATAATCGGAATAATTGCCTCAATAGTTACGCCAATGTTATTTGGCACGACAAACGATGCTGAACTAAAAGCAGCATGGAAAAAATCCTATTCGGATTTAGCTCAAGTAACTCAATTAATAGCTATAGATAACGGCGGGACTTTAGCAGGCGCTTTTCAAAATTCTGAAGACATTGGCAATGCATATTCCTCAAAGTTAAATTTTATAAAAAAATGTTCTGCAATAGCATCATATGGCGGATCAGGAGGTGGTGCCAGTGTTGATGGCTGTTGGCATCTTAACGGCGAATATAACTTTTTAAATGGCAATACTGATTCTAATGTTTCTGGAGCTGGATTTATATTAAACAATGGGAACTTAATTGCATTAACCTTTCAGGATTCTTCTTGTTCGTATACTAGCGGTGATTATACCAGATGTGGACTTATTGCAGTTGATGTTAACGGCTTTAAAGCACCCAACACTTATGGTAAAGATATTTTTAAGGTTAGCTTAGTATCAAATGCATTAATACCATATGGGGCTAGAGGAGTGACTGATCCTGATACAACCTGCATAGAAGGCTCAACTGCTACAACCAATAGTGGCTATGGCTGTGCTGCAAAGTATTTGTATGAATAGCAAAAGTCCCATAATAAATATTATGTAAAAAAACCTTTATTCTAGCAAAAATAAGCAAAATCATATCTCTATTTCTTAATACATCAAATTTTCGCCGTTAGAGCCTTTGGCAATAGTAGAGCCAGCGTGGATAAAAGCTATAATTTAACTACGATAGAGAGTTGCGTGTTTCTTCTTTCTTTCGTTACGGTTTCTTTCTTCTTTTCTCGCAAAAAAGAAGAAAGAAATGGTAAGAAAATTCAAACATACAAAAAAGTCTAAAATCCTTGTAATTCTTTGTAGGCTTGGTTTATTCTATTCATTTCTTTCTTTTATATTGCGACGGTAAAAGAAAGAAACGAATCAAAGAAAGAAAACCCTCGCTACCAAAACGGCTATTACAATTTTAGAACAAATTTTTTGAAACTCGCTTCGCCGTCTTAAAGCCTCGCGATTAACGGCACAAAAAACATTTTTATCGGATATTCCGCTCAAAATGTTTTTATTAGCCTCAGCTCGGCTTCGCTCAAACATCAAAAAATTATATTTCTAAAATTAAATATCCGTAATCAATCTACTACGCCAAAGGCGTTTTGCAAGGCTTCGCCTTGATTAAATTAGAAATTTTTTCATTTTTTATTGAGTTTGTTATAAATCTTTTATTTTACATAATATTTATTATTAGACCCCTTATAATCCAAAATATTACTAAGTTGATAAGGTGCGTCATGCGCACTGATAAAATATAGTTAAGTTAAGCTAACTCAATATATTTGCCCTAATTGTGATAATATGTTATAAAAGTTATATAGCATTTTTAAAATTGATTATTTTATGAAATTAACCCAAATATACAACAATAAAGATTTTATAATTTCCTTTGAGGTTTTTCCACCAAAAGGTGATGATGTAAATCAAAAAATAGATTTACTGATTGATGAATTAAGCGTTTTATCAAAATTTAATCCTGCATTTATTTCTGTAACATACGGAGCAGGTGGAAATACACATGAACGCTCATTTAACATCAGTTTAAAAATAAAAAACGAACTAAAAATCAATGTGGTGTCACATTTTACCTGTGTCGGGGCTGTAAAAGAAGATATATTAACCCAAATTAAATATTTAGAAAATAACGGCATCAGAAATATTTTGGCTCTAAGAGGAGATCCGCCAAAAGGAGAAACAAAATTTATAAAGCCCTCCGGAGGATTTGGTTATGCGAATGAATTGGTGGAGTTTATCAAAAAAAATACAGACCTATCAATTGCCGTTGCGGGATATCCTGAATGTCATCCTGAATGCGAAAATTTAGAAAAAGACATAATGAATTTAAAACGCAAAATTGATCTTGGCGGTGATGTTGTTATTACTCAAGTTTTTTATAATAATGATGTGTTTTTTAATTTTATTGAAAAAACCCAAAAAACAGGGGTAAATATTCCAATAATCCCCGGTATTTTGCCGATTACAAGCTATGCTCAAATTGAGCGAATGATAGAATTATCAGGAACAAAAGTTCCTGATAAATTTAAAAATAAGCTTGAAAAATATAAGGATGATAAAACGGCAACTCAAGAAATAGGCATAAATTATGCAATAGAGCAATGCGAAGAATTAATTAATAATCAGGTAAAAGGAATTCATTTTTATACTTTAAACAAAGCATTTGCTACCGAAAAAGTACTTGATAACTTGTCAATACCTCAATTGCTTATATAAAAATAACGTTTTTGCAGTATTTAAAAAACTTCAAAATGTTATATCATATAGATTATACGTTTAAAAGGAGGGTGTAAATATGTCACAAATGGGAAAACTCCAAGAATTTAGAATATTACCAAAAAGCGTTGATGAATATATACCTGTTGTCGGCGAAGAAAGAATTAACCGTTTAAAAGAAATTGCAAAACCGTTACGGGGCAAAAAAGTTCTAAATATTAATGCAACAGCCTATGGCGGTGGAGTTGCAGAACTTTTAAAAACCCAAATAGCCATTATGCAAGACTTGGGATTGCAAGTAGATTGGAATGTACTCACTGCGCCACCGGAATTTTATGATGTAACAAAACTTTTTCACAACACAATGCAAGGTGATCTAAAAAAAGCTACCGATGAGCAAAAACAAATTTATTTAGAAACAGTAGAAGCAAACGCCAAAAGTTTAGTTGAAAATTATGATTTTGTAGTAATTCATGATCCTCAACCATTAGCAATGATAAATTATATGACTGCACCTACGGGAAAATGGATTTGGCGCTGTCATATTGATACTTCAACACCAAATGAAGATACATGGAATTTTTTATATCCTTATATGCAAAATTATGATGCCGTTATTTTTACTTTGGAAGAATTTGTAAAAGAAGGTGCTAAATTAAATAATTTAACTTTTATTCCTCCTTCTATTGATCCGCTAAGCCCTAAAAACAGCTATATGGCAGAAACTGAAGTCAATAATTTGATGAGAAACTTTAATGTAGATCCTGATAGACCCTTAATGTGTCAAGTTTCAAGATTTGACCCATGGAAAGATCCTCTTGGGGTTATTGATGTTTATAGAAACATAAAATCTAATCAAATGAAAAACAATATAAGCGGACTTCAACTGGCGCTGATTGGCGGAATGGCAAATGATGATCCTGAGGGTTGGAGTATTTATGATAAAGTGCTTAGAAAAGCCGGTGAAGATTATGATTTAAACATTTATACAAATTTCCATAATGTCGGTGATATTGGGGTTAAAGCATTTCAATATGCATCAGATGTAATATTGCAAAAATCCTTAAAAGAAGGTTTTGGATTAACCGTTTCAGAAGCTCTATGGAAAGGAACACCTGTAATAGGCGGAAATGTAGGGGGAATTAAAATTCAAATAAAAGACGGGGAAAACGGATTTTTGGTTAATAATATTCAAGAAGCAACCGAAAAAACCACATATCTGCTTCAACATCCTGCTGAAGCCAAAAAAATGGGCGAAGCCGGAAGAGAAATTGTAAGAGAACAATTCTTGTGCATAAGAGAAATTGAAGATCATTTAAAGCTGTTCAATAAATTGAGTCAGTAGTATAATTAATACCGATTGCAAAAAATAAGCCGGGCATAAAATAAATTTACAAAACGGTATACGTAAGTCGGGAGCATAATAAGAATAGTTTGGAGAAAAGACAATTATGACAAATAAAAAGAAATATTTGACGATTCACGGGCATTTTTATCAACCGCCAAGAGAAAATCCGTGGTTAGAAAGCATTGAATTACAAGACAGCGCATTGCCTTTTCATGATTGGAATGAGCGTATAAGCAGTGAATGTTATTCTCCTAACTCAGCTTCGAGAATTGTTGATTATAAAAACCGAATTATTGATATTGTTAATAATTATTCTTTAATGAGTTTTAATATGGGACCTACATTGCTTTCCTGGCTTGAAAAATTTGATCCCGAAACTTATGAAAAAATAATTAAAGCCGATAGAATAAGTATGGAAACTCATAACGGGCATGGAAATGCCATTGCACAAAGTTACAATCATATAATAATGCCCCTTGCAAATGAAAAAGACAAATATACTCAGGTCAAATGGGGGATTAAGGATTTTCAATACCGTTTTGGTCGTGTTCCGGAAGGAATGTGGCTTGCAGAAACGGCTGTTGATGAGGATACTTTAAAAGTTATGATTGATTGTGATATAAAATTCACTATTTTATCACCATATCAGGCTCAAAGAATACGACTTATCGGTGATGAAAACTGGAAAGACGTAAGTTGGGGAAATATAGATCCTGCAAGAGCTTACCGTTATTTTCTTAAAGACGGTTCTGAGCGTTATATTGATTTGCTTTTCTATGATGGAGCTATTTCTAAAGCAGTTGCTTTTGACAATTTATTAAAAGATGGCGAAAAATTCGTTAAACGGCTGTTAGACGGTGTTTCAAGTGCTAGAAGTTATGATCAGCTTATACATATCGCAACAGATGGTGAAAGTTACGGACACCACACAAAATTTGGAGATATGGCACTTTCTTACATCTTAAAACAAAAATCAAAAGAAGCTAATTTTGAATTAACCAATTACGGTGAATATTTAGAAAAAGAACCACCTGTTTATGAAGTTGAAATTAAAAAAGTTTCATCCTGGAGCTGTATGCATGGCGTTGGAAGATGGATGGAAGATTGCGGTTGCGAAACAGGAGGGCGTCCGGGTTGGAATCAAAAATGGAGAAAGCCTTTAAGAGAAGCTCTTGATTGGCTTAGGGATGAGTTAACCGAAATATATGAAGAAAACGCATTAAAATATTTAAAAGACCCATGGGAAGCAAGAAACAACTATATTGACGTAGTTTTAGACCGAAACAGTTTTTCCATAAAACAATTTTGTCAAAAAGAAGAAAAACAACACTTATCAAAAGATGAGCGCATTGAAGTTATAAAACTTCTTGAAATTCAAAGACAGGCAATGTTAATGTATACAAGTTGCGGCTGGTTTTTTA
>JAQUYY010000269.1 GCA_028691575.1 Candidatus Gastranaerophilales bacterium | reverse complement strand
TCCGTTGTCCCTTGAGTTTGCACATTTACATTGGCATTTACCGTTCCTGACATAAATTTAGGCATTTGCAAAAATTCTTGAGCAAAAACTCCTGCATCGATATTTTTAGCATTCACATTTGCAATCATTACTGTTTTAGGAATGTCATAAAGTGCTTTGCCCAGTACCTGTCCGCCAAAAACATTTGTATCAAGATTAAAAGCATTTGCTACTCCGTTTTTATTGACTACAAAATTACAGAAAGTTTTACCTACATTGATTTTGCCTGATTTGATTTTCTGTCCGTTAAATGTGCCTTTTTCAACAACAAACATCCATGGAGCATTTGCCTGTTGTGGCTGGTTTTCAGCAAATGCAGCCAATTTATCGGCATCAATATATGATGAATCAACATCCAATTTTCTTATTTTGTAAGGAATTTTCAAACCGGAATCAATTTCAGCTTTTGCATTAAAAATCGACCCGTCAAGATTTAAACCTTGAATATCAAGCAAAATAGCTTTATCAGAAAATTCTCCGTTTATTAAATTGCTTTTCATTGAAAATAAAGGAATATCAGTATTTTGTAAACTGAAATTTCCTTCTGCCTTAGGAGCTTGCAAACTGCCGTTAATAACAATTTTAGAATTTAAGCTTGTTTTAGCATCATCAAGAGCAGGGGAATTTATTCCTACAAAATTATTTGTAGCAATGTTCAAATTATCTATAACAGGGTTTTTGGTGTTAATTTTATCAATTTTACCTCTGATTGAAATCAATTCAGGACTTTTGGATATGTTTTGAATTAAATTTGATGTAAATGCCATTTTCTCGGATACAGGATAAAGCCCGCTATCAAAAATTGTTAGTGATTCAGGAGAAATAACAGATGATAAGCCAATTACATTATAAGCTTGAGGAAATCTTGCAAATTCTATCAAATTCAAACTTTGGGGTAATTTCAACTGGGCATCTGCATAAATTTTATCGGGTACCCCTCTAATTTCAAAGTAAACAGGGATTTTATCATTAAAACTGATTAAATCTTTTATTGATTTATCGGCAAAATGCTTTAAATCAATAGCTAAAATAGCTCCACTGCCTTTTATGTCTATTTTAGGCTGTTTATCAATATTAACGGCATTACCACTTAATGAAAATGTAGAATTCAAAAGTTTTATAGTTAATTTCGCAATTTCCGCACTTGTATCTTTTACCTCAATACGAGCATCCGTTAAGGTTATCGGCAATTTTAGAGGTTTATTAACCAATTTGGCATTTTGAGCAGATAAAATAATTTGCGGCTGTATTTTATCAATTTTGCCTTTCAAATAAACCATTACACCAACATTGCCGCTATAATTATAAAAATCTTTTGTTTGAGTTTTTAATTCCTTAAAAAAAGAACTTTTATTTATTACAGTTTCAATCGTTGAAAAATTCAGAGAAGGTAACTTAAATACAATATCCGCATTGTTTTTATTGTCAATATTACCTGAAATAGTGAATTTATCAGCATTTATATAGCCATAAGTGTTTGTAATATTGATTTTATCATTGCTTAAATCTACATGACTATTTATATTATTGACT
Source organism: Candidatus Gastranaerophilales bacterium (assembly GCA_028691575.1). GTDB lineage: Bacteria > Cyanobacteriota > Vampirovibrionia > Gastranaerophilales > JAQUYY01 > JAQUYY01. The sequence goes on along the minus strand of JAQUYY010000269.1, from coordinate 1,421 downwards.
GACTGTGCAATTCCCTTATACGAAACCGAAGCATTTTTTATATCAATGAACCCTTTAAAATCAGCTTTTTTTAGGTCACTTTTGATTTTAAAATCAGATTTAAAAATACCTGAAATTACTGTTTTTTTAATTTCTTCAGTTGATGCTCCTGCAATTTCAGCAAGTACTATTCCATAATTTTTAAGAGTATTTAAATCAATATCCGTTGATTTTACAGCAATATCAAATTTTTTATTCTTTCCAATGTTCAAATTTCCTTTGATATCAAAGAAAGAATTTAAGTCTATATAAAAATTAGAATCTATTGTTACGTTATGACCGTCAAAAGCTGCATTAAACCTACTTTGAGGAAGTTTTTTACCTTTTATGGTTATCAAAAACTTGTCTAAAAGCACATTTCCATAAATTTTAGGTAATTTATCTAATTCCTTAATTTTTAAATCAGCTTTTATATCGGTCGAAAAATCGTATTTAAAAATATTTTTAAGAGGATTGTTTATAGGTTGTGAAACATTTTCAGGCTTGCTTTCCTCCTTTGTTGAAGGCAATTCGGATTCTATTGCCAAGTCATAATTAACAACAGAAACTCCGTTTATAAAAACTTGTCCTTTCGTTGTCATTTTTATAATTTTTTCGGGATTAAACTCGTCTATTATAAGCTCGTCACCTTTTATTAAAGCTGATTGACCGGGATTAGAAGTTTTGTCTAAATAAAGAATTTTATAATTGTTTATTTGAAAATCAGATAAATGTATTTTAAAATCCTGAGCTTCTTTTTGTTCTTGTTTTTCAATTTTTTCAATAACCTGTTGAATTTTATATTTTCCATTTTTCTCTAAGGTAAAATAAATTTCAGGACTATCAATTGTAATGCCGGTAACTTTTATATTTTTAAACAACAAAGGCAATAGAGCAATTCTTGCTTTCACATTTTTTGTTATCATTAAACTGCTATTATCAGGGTATTTTAAGGAAATATTTTCACCAAACACAGTTATTCCAAAGCCAAAATCAGTTTCAAACCTGATATTTTCAATATTTAAATCTAAATCTGTACTTTTTTTAACTTCATTTTGCACTTCAGGCAAAAATTTATTTAAATCAATTAATTGCGGCAAAGCAAATTTGAACACTAAAGCCAAAACTATTATTATTCCTATAATTGAACCTAAAATAATTCCCAATTTCTTATTCATTTTAAACAATCCCATGTTAATTTAATTCGTAAATAATAATACTGGAAAAATGCAAAAAATAAAAACCCGACCAGGCGAATTTTTGTGATATTTTTAATAAATCAACAATAAAATATCCTATTAAGTTTGATATATGCTTGATAAATGATGAGTTTTTGTTTATTATTAATTAATGATTTTATAGAGAGCGAAAAGGAAAAAAAATTGTCTATAACTTTATCAAAA
>JAQUYY010000268.1 GCA_028691575.1 Candidatus Gastranaerophilales bacterium | reverse complement strand
ATTTAATTCTATAGACGAACTAACGAATGTGTCTGGAATAGGAGAAGTCAAATTAAAAGCAATCAAAGACGAAAACTTGGCTTGTGTTGAAGGAAATGATGAGGAAGAAGATGTTGAAGAAAAAGAAGAAACTGTTGAAGAGGAAAGAATATTTGAACCAGCAGAAAGTTCTAAGAATACAATCGCTTTCGAGGAAAATTTGGTGCAAGAAGGAGAAGAACCCCAAAAAATACAAGAACTACAAATAATAAAATTAAATTCGAAAGATATAAAAAACAATAATTCTATTCAAGAAAACAAGGAAAAGAGTTTGACTGCAAAATATGCGGGTTTTGGGCTTATGGCTCTTTGCATTTTACTCGTGATTTTGCTTTTTTCAAAAGAGAGAAAACATGGCATTCAATAATGAAGATGGTAAAGGAGTAAGGGCAGAGATGATTATAGAGGTACTGGGAAGACCCCCACAGCATTTGATAGACACCCTTAATAAAATAATAGAAGAAATAGACAAAGAAAACGGTGTTAAAGTCTTAAGAAAAAAAGTGAATGAGCCTCAAGAATTAAAAGATAAGCAACAGGGATTTTATACTACTTTTGCAGAAATAGAGGTAGAGGCTAAGGAAATTCTTTATATTGCTATGCTTATGTTCAAATATATGCCTGCACATATAGAAATAACTTATCCAGAAGCAATAGCTTTAACAAACAATGGATGGAATGAGATACTTAATGAATTAACCAGAAGATTGCATGGTTATGATGAAGTAGCAAGAGTTCTTCAAATAGAAAAAAACATATTAGAAAAAAAATTAAGAGATTTGCTGATAAAGGAACCGGACGAAGCAGAAGAAAAAATTACAGCAACACTCAAGAAAAATTCTACAAACAAAAAAAACAATAAAAAATAAAAAATTATATTTGCTTGAATTTTTTAGAAAAGTCTATTTTATTCTTAGTCCTTGAATATTTTGAGATTAAAAACCAGGAAAAAAACAGGATTACTAATATGAGCAGAGTCCATCCAATAATTGCTTTTATTGAAGAGGCTTCTTTTTTAATGCATGAGCCCCCAACACAGCATCTATCATCTTTTGCTTGAGTATAATCAACACTGCATACAAGCTCGCTCTCGCATATGAATCCTCCCAATTCTGAACAAGTTTTGGAAACCTCCCCTTTTGAAGCGTTTATGCAATTTTCATCTATTCGGTTATTGCAATTATTATCTATTTTGTCACAGTATTCTTTTGCTCCTGGGTGAATTGAAGAATTGTCATCATTGCAATCGAGATTACTTGAATACCCATCTTTATCCTTATCAGCGTAATTTTTGCAATTTTCATCCTCCTCGTCATCACAATCGTTGTCTATTTCATCACAGTACTCTTTTGCTCCAGGGTGAATTGAAGAATTGTCATCATCACAATCTACATCGCTTGGATACCCGTCATCATCTTCATCAGCATAGTCTTTGCAATTTTCATCCGTCTTGTTATCACAATCGTTGTCTATTTCATCACAGTACTCTTTTGCTCCAGGGTGAATTAGATAGTTGCCATCATTACAATCAACATCGCTTGTATATCCATCATCGTCTTTATCCCGCGTATAATTATCATCAAAGTCTACATAAATTAACAAGGAAGAAATTATGCTTTCCTTCTCTGCTTCCAAGTAACCTTCGAGAGAGATGTTTTCTCTGGAAAAAAAAGTAAGCGTTATTTCTGCGCTTGAATTGGGTTCTATTTCTTCTATTAAATTTGTTGAAATATTTACATAAGGTTTAATAGAACTGGACAAAGAAAGAGAAATATTTTGAACTGATTCCCCCCCATAATTAAAAATACTTATTTTTCTTGATTCTGAAGAATTAATCCCTAAAGAAAGATTTACTGTATACTCTTCAAAATCAAAGTTTGGAATTTCTTTTTCTTTTATTATTTTTATTGGAATAAGGTATTCTAAATTCGCAGATTTTATTTTAATCGTATTCAATCCTTCGTTAAAATTATTCAATTCAAAAGATATGCTTTTTTCTTCCCCAGGAGATAATGAAACAGAAAAATCGTTATTTGAACTTCCCCCAGTAAAAAAGGAGAAAAATCCTCCAGAAGATTCTGTTTTATTTGAGAAAGATACGTCCAATGAAATTGAGGTATCTTTATTGTTCTGTACAGAAATGGAAAAATCAGAATAGGCAATAAGTGCAGCAGGATTAATGGAAAAATCAGCAATCTTATCAGTTATTAAAAAATTATAAAAAAGATTATCTTCCTTTATAGTTGCCCCTTCAAAATAACTTACGTCTTCTATGACAATAGAATAGTTGTCAGGAATTTTTTCAAAAGGAACCTTGGAATATATGTAGTAATCAGTATCAATTTTAACAAGAGAAGCATCCATTGCCGTGGACATATGCCTTCTGTAAAAGGAAATTCCTTCATCCGAAGGAGGTTGCACAAAATTTCCAGAAACTTTTGCCACAAGAGTCTCTCCTAAATCATAACTATCCCTCATTTCAATTTGAACAGAAGAACAAAAAGGAAGAAAAATTAGTAAAGAAAAAATTAAAGCTAAAATTTTATTTTCCATGAATAATAAAAAGAAAAGGAGTTTAAATTTATTTCCCCATATCCTTAAGCTTTTTTAAAACTTCTTCCATCTCTCCTGAGGACTTTCTTACGGGCATAGTTCTGCTTGAAGGATTATTTGAAACAGGAACTATTCTTCTAGGATGAATTCCTCTTTGAAAAGATGAAGGCGAACTTGGAGGCAAAAAGGGACTGCCTCTGGAAGGAGGAGACTTCTTGTTTCCTCTGTAAGTAATCCAATATGCTTTTAGAGTCTCCCTGTATAAATATCCTAATACAACCAATAAAATTAAAATAAGCAAGATTAAAATCCACAACCAAAGATAGCTTTTAGTTTTAGGTTCTTCTCCTTTTGCCGCACAACAAATGTCCGAAAAATTAATACAATCTTCATTTATTTCTTCTTCTTGAG
>JAQUYY010000023.1 GCA_028691575.1 Candidatus Gastranaerophilales bacterium | reverse complement strand
TAAAATGAATTGATAATGCTTTTCTTTTTTTATAAAATAATTTTTATAAAAAGAAAGGCATTGTTTTGAAAGCTGCAGTATATTCTAAAATTGAAAAAGTAGAACTTAGAGAAATTGAGAACATATTTTTAAAAAATAAAAAAGGTGCAATTGTAAAAACCTATGGTTGTGGACTTTGCGGTTCTGATATGGTTAAAATATCCCAAAATCTTGTTAAAGAAGGAACTGTTTTAGGGCATGAAGCTGTCGGAGAAATTGTTGAAATAAACTCTGATAATAAGACTTTTAAACTCGGTGACAAAGTGGCTTTTTCTCACCACGTACCTTGTTTTGAGTGTATTTATTGCAAAAATGAAAATTTTTCAATGTGCAAGCATTTTAAAGAAACAAATTTAATTCCCGGTGGATTTAGTGAATATATTTATCTTTCAGAAGATCACTTAAACAATGTGGTTTTTAAAATTTCTGAAAACATAACTGAAATTCAAGCCTCGTTAATGGAGCCGTCAGCCTGTTGTTTAAGAGCTATAAAGCGAGCAAATGTTAAGCAAAATGACAATGTATTAATCATTGGTCTTGGTTTTATAGGGCTATTGATGGGACAAATTGCTAAAAGCCTTGGCGCAAAGGTTTTTGGTACGGATATTTTAGAAGAAAGAATTGATATTGCTAAGCAAATTGGTTTTGATAATGCAATAAATTCTATAAATTCTGAAAAAATAAAAGATTTTTTATTTAACGCAACATCTGATATAGGGTTTGATAAAGTTTTTCTATGTGCAGGAAACGCCTCTACGGTCGATTTTAGTGTTTTAGCAGTACGTGACGGTGGCACAATCCTTGTTTTTTCAAGTGTATCCGATAACAAAACAGCTTTTGCCAATAATGATATATATTACAGAGAGCTGACAATTCTGGGCAGTTATTCGCCATCTTGCGAAGACTTAAAAGAATCGATTGAATTAATTGAAAAAGGTATAATAAAAGTAGATAAGTATGTTAAAATTTATCCATTAACCGAAATAAAACAAGCAATAGCGGATACTGAAAAAAATAGAACAATAAAGGCTTTTATAAAAATATGAAAATGAATGCAATGCTCTATTATGAGCCTGGAAATATTAAATATAAAGAAATACAGATAGGTGAAGTTCAAAAAGGTGAAGTTTTAATTAAAGTTGAAGCTGCTCTAACCTGCGGAACAGATATAAAAACCTATCGTAGAGGGCATCCGGTATTAATAAAAAAAGTTCCCTCCGGTTTTGGACACGAATTTTCAGGAACAATTGCTCAAATTGGTGAATCAGTCGAAGGTTTCAAGATTGGAGATAGAGTTGTCGCAGCAAATTCAGCACCTTGCATGGAATGCTATTATTGCAAAATCGGCGAATACAACTTCTGTGATAATTTAGAGTTTCTAAATGGAGCTTACGCTGAGTATATAAAAGTTCCGGCAAAAATTGTAAAATACAATCTTCTAAAAATCCCTGATGACATGTCTTTTGAAGAAGCTGCTTTTACAGAACCATTGGCAAATGTTATTCATGGGGCTGATAAAACAAATATTCAGCCCGGACAGACTGTTGGAGTAATTGGATTAGGCCCAATCGGTTTAATGTTTGTAAAAATAGCTAAATTAAAAGGGGCAAAAGTAATAGCAGCAGGCAGAAATCCTTTAAAATTAAATCTTGCAAAAGAATTTGGCGGGGCAGATGAAATTATTGATTTAACAAAAGTTTCAGATCCGGAAGGACATTTCAAAAGATTAACACCTGAAAACAAAGGGCTTGACGTTATTATAGAGGCAGTCGGATTGCCGGAAATTTGGGAGCAAGTAATGAACTTAACCCGAAAAGGTGGAACGGTGCACCTTTTTGGTGGTTGCAAATCCGGAACAACTGTTAATTTCGACACAAGACGAATTCATTACGACGGATTAAAGATTATAAGCGTCTTTCACCACACTCCACAATATGTAAGAGAAGCGCTGCAATTAATCGCAGATAAAAAGCTTGATGTAAAAAAATTGATAACTTGTCAAATGAAAATGAATCAAACCGAAGAAGCACTTGAGCTTCACGAAAAAGGTAAAGCCATCAAAGTTTTACTAAAACCTTAAATTTATAATTAATCTAACCATTTGAAAGTTTTAACAGAATCAGGGCGATATAAATCTCCTTCGATTTCAACGGCAAATTTCCTGAATTCTTCGTTATTGCCGATTTCCAGTCCCGGAATTTTACTTATTCCGGGAATAATGTTAATAAGCGCTTCATTATCATTTGGCATAAAACCTAATCCGGGAATTGAACAAATAAAAGAATTTATAGAAACTTTACCGATTTGACCCAATTTACCTGAAATTCTTTTTGGCATTCTTCCCAAAACAGTTATATCAGAATAATTTGTCGACATATCAATTGTTCCTGATAAAAATAAACTCAAATTTTTACCCGAAGAAAATGTATTATCAGTTCGAATTATTCCTTCTTTTGCCTCAAAATCACCTGTTAATGTGTCAAAATAACCTGTTTTGTGAGGTGCTATTAAATCTATAATATTATTTAAATTTAATCCTGTAATTCCGCATTGAAGAATGTTTGAGGCTCTTAATAAATATTCTAACGAACCGAGACGAACCAAACGACCTTCTGTTACATCGAAATGAGCATTTCCTGAAAGATTTGAGCTCCTTTCTTCATTTGTTCTTCCTGTTGTCGAAAATCTTATATCTCCATTTAACGTTCCGTAAACCTCGTTCGGAAGTTTTAATAAAGTTGTTGCAAGAGCATTTGCCTGTACATTTTCGGCTTTAATTCCGGCAGCTATTTCAGATGAATTAATATTATATAAAATTTGACCAAAAAGACTGCCTCCTGCCGTTTTTGCGCTTATATTTTCTGCGGTTAAAATCCAATCTGGGGTAAAGTTATATTTACAGTTAAAATCACTTGTAATCAAATTGTTTATAATCATTTCATTTGCGTAAAATAAACCGTCCATAATTACAAATGGCGGTAAAATTGCATCAATTCCTACTCCTTCGTCGTTAAGCTCTAAATTAACTTTTGAAGACGGATGAGAAAAAATATTTGCAATTTCATCCATATTTAAATAAGGAGAATTAATTTCTGCCCGGCGAACAACTAATGGAAAATCAATCACATTGTCTATTTGCGCACCAATGCTAATTTCAGAATTCCCGATTTTAAAATTACTGTCTTTTAACAAAATAACATCTTGTAAAAACTCGATTTCTGCATAATTTAGCTTGACTTTATTTTGATTGGTATTTATATCTTTTAATGACAAATAACCTTTTATAACCGGGGAAAGGCTGTTTCCGTTAACTATTAATATTCCTTTTATCGAACCGTTTTTGATTTTTAATTCTCTATTTTTTATAAACGGATTTAAAATGGTTGCATTTGCACTTTGGTAAGTTTTAAACAAAAGATTTTCAAATTCCGGAGTACCTGACAATAATCCTATAACAGAGCCCTTTATAGAAAAAACAGGTTGGGCTTTTTCTTCATTGTTAATTGTATAAGTAAAGTTTTCAATATTGACTTTTTGCTTATTGCCACTGACATCCAGCTTTAAAAGTCTGTTATTTTCACTATTAAAGTCAATTTCTTTAACAGAAAATCTAGTATCCTTATCTAATGAAGCAGCAGAGCGAATTAACCAGTTATCCGCATTTCCTTTTAGAAAAATCGATATAGGAATAAGTCCTTTTGCCTGTACTAGAGGTCTTTTGTTTGTTTTATTTATGTACTCGTCTATATCATTTGAATAAATTTTAGTTTGAATCAGCATATCCAAATTTGGCTTATTTGTGTAATTTTTTATATTTCCATCAATATTAAACGAAGAATTAGAAAGAATTGTGTTAAGTTTTTCAAATTTAATATTATTGTTTGAAATATGGATTAATCCGTTAGGTATCGTTATTGGCATATTTGAAGTTGTAAAAACAGCTTGCATTTCATTAAAATTTATACTCAACAGAATATCTTCAGGTAAAGCTTTAAAAACAACATCGGCAAAACCGGTAATGTCTGAAAGGCTGTATATAAGGTTTTTTACGCCATATGTGAAAAATTTATTATCAGAAATGATTTTTGAATTTGATAAATTTAATTTTTCTACATTTACAATAAAATCAGGTTTAATTTTTGCCTGAAAATCCTTTATCTGTCCGTTAATATTAACTTTTGAATCAAATATTTTCCCCTGTAATTCGTTTAATTTTATATCTTTTTCATCGGCTACAATTTGCCCTTTTTCTATAATAAGAGGGAAATCCACATCTTTATACTCGACTTTTGCATTGATTATATTAGCTTCTAGCCCTTTGAAAATATTCGGAGAGCCTGTTTTGCCTTTTAAATGAAGAATTGCAGCTGTTAATCCCTCAACAGAGTCCACTTCTTTGATTGTTTGGGCAATTTCTTTTAGGGCAGGGCTTGTTAGGATAAAGTTTTTAGTTTTTTCTAAGTTTAATTTATCAGAAGTCAGAGTAATGTCTGTTAATGCTTCTGAAATTGAGCCGTTTGCAACAATGTCACTTTTTAAAATTTGTCCTTTAATATCATTTAAAAACCCCGTTTCATCCTTGAACGTAATTTTCCCGTTAATATTAACAGCAGGCTCTGAGTATCCCACAAAATTTATTTTTCCGTTTTTAACCAAAAGTTCGCCTTCAGATTTCACCTCGTCACCTGAACCCTTGATAAATATGATTGTATCTGCTTGTCCTTCAACTTTTTTTAATAAAGTCAAACTGTCTTTTAATTCAACCAAAAGAGGACTTTCGTTGATAAATTCCTGCCCTAGTGACAAATCCAGGCTTGGAATAGTTATTTTTACATTAGAATCACCTCTAATGATTGTATAGCCTTCAACATCAAGTTTTTGTTTTTCGACGTAACCGCTTAATTTATCATAAGTAATTGTTCTTTTATTAAAAAGTAATTTTCCATTTACGTTATCAGCTTGTTTCGCCAGTTTATTGTAAGTCGTAAAGCCGTTTTTTATTTCTAAAAATCCGTCAACATTAGCTACGTTTGGCTTTCCATAGATTTTTAATTCCGTTCTTCCCTGTCCTTTCATCTCCATATCAACGACAGGCTCGAATTGAAATCCTATAACATCTCGAATTGCAAGTAGAATTTCTTGTGCAGGCTCTAACTCAACTTCATTTGAAGTTATATCAAGGTTTAAACATTGTTTTTTGGTTTGAAAAGGAGAAACCGTACCCTTTAATTTTATTATCCCTTTTTCATCCGAAAAAATATCAAAATCGAGATCTAATATTTTGCCCAAATAATCAATTTTTCCGTAAGTTTTTGGAACTTTTTGACCTTTGTTGAAAAAATTAACATTTTTTACTGTTGTTGTGCCAAATAAATAAGGATACTTGTTTGGACCTTTTATTTTTAAAGTAGTATCTATATCGCCTTTTATATCGTATTTTCTAAGTGTATTTATTGCATCTCTTTTGATTTTTATTTCAGTCGGAAAAATTTCGACAATTTTTTCAATTCTGGAGTTTTCGATTTTGGCATTCAAATCTATTAATTTTCCGGGGTTTCTATAATTTGCAATTTTACCGTTTATTTTAATATCCGCATCTTTTGATTTTAACTGAAAAGTATCAAAATCAAGCATTCTTGGCGAAAATTTGCCTTTCAATATTATTGTTGTTTTTCCGGGAAGTGTGGCAACTTTCCCTTTTTCTTTTTTGAATAAATCCATATTTTCTGTTTGAAATTCTGCAAAAATTTTGCCTGAATTTAAGGAAGAAACTGTTGTATCAAGCGTAATATCGAGTTTCCCTTTAAATAATTCAACATTTGGCAAATATTTTTTGACATATGAAGAATAATCTTCAAAATAAATATTTGAAATTTTGCCTTTATAAAAAATCCTTGAATTTTTAAGATCGAAAGGATTTTTCACAGAAAAAATAAAATTATACGGAATATTTTTTTTCTCTTTTTGAAATAAAGTTCCTTTTATTGTTCCTCGAACAAATTTTTTGGGAGTAAATTTTTCTAAATTAATAAAATCGCCTTTAAATTCAAATGATTGGGCAGGATTTGTTAATTTATCCTGAAAGAAAATATGATATTTTTTTGCGTTAATCCGGGCATTTTTTATATTAACCTTAAATTTTTGTTTATCGGTTTTTTGAAAAGAAAAAAGTTTTTGCAAATTAAAATTGCCGTCTTCATTGCGAATAATATCGGTATACAAGTTTTCAACAGAGATTTTTTTAATAATTACATTCTTCCAAATTAAAGGAATTATTGATATTTCAGCACTGACATTATCTGCTGAAAAAATCTCGTTTTCACTTTGTGTTAATAAATCAACTTTATCTGTAGAAATTTTTATTCTTAAATTCCAGGTTATTTTTGTTTTTAAATCGCCTAAATACAGATGATGGTTTGTTTTTTCAAATACAGCTTTTTCTATTTTAACTTTATACAATTTTTCATCAATTTTTTCGGGAAGATTTTTTAAGTAATCAAAAGCCGAGAATAATAAGAAAATTATTATTCCCAAAACAGTAAAGATTGCAAAGAATTTTTTGTTTATCATAGGGTTTTCAGTTTTTCAGTTATTTATTAGATATTTTAACCCAAAAAACCTTAGTTTGTCTTCCTCTAAAAATATTTAATTCAAATTTGTTATCTTCTTGTAAAGATATTTCTTTTTTTAAGGCTTCAATATTGTCAACAGAATGCCCGTTAACAGAATTTATAATATCTCCTTTTTGTAGTCCTGCCTTGCATGCAGGGCTGTTTTTCACCACATCTTTTATTATAAGAAAATTTTTTCCAAAATCATTTTGACCAATTTGTAAACCGACACCAAGATTGTATGAAATTGAATTATCGGGAATAAAATTTCTATAAAAAAATCCTGCAAAATAAGCGAAAACACCTATAAAAAAAGCTATTAAGATGAGTTTTTTAGTGTATTGAAACATTTTTTTGATTCTCCTTTGTTTCTTTTTTATTTTTTAAATCAGGGCGTGCATTTTCCGGGGAATTATTTTTAGATTCCCCGTAAAGTTTTTTGAGCATTTCTTCTTTTTCTTCTGAAAAAGCTCTTTTTTGAAATGTTTGCTCTTTTGTTTCGAATTGTTTTTCTTCTGATTTTGCTTTTACTTTTATCTTTTTTGTCCGAGGTTGCCTTTTTTTTGCTGAAACATTCTTAAGAAGAGGGTTTTTAGACCTTTCTAATATTTGGTCTTTAGATAATTCCTCCTTTGGGGAAAAATTGAAATCATGCCTTGGAATTTTTTTAATTGTGTAATATTTTGTTGCAAAATTTTTCCATATAATTGCGCAATTACTGCTAAAAGCATGTTTTAACGGGGTATTTTCATCATTCCCAAGCCAAATAGTCGTAACCATATCGGGAGTGTAACCTGTAAACCATATATCCCTTACTTCATCTGATGTTCCGGTTTTACCTGCTATTTTTAGCCCTTCTATCCTTGCTCTTTTGCCTGTTCCTTTTTCTACAACATCTACTAATATTGAATTTAGCTCTTGAACATATTTTGCAGGGATTATTTGAACAGGGTTTGGAGTATTCGTTTGAAGCACATTACCTTTATTGTCTTCAATTCGCCTGATTGCAATAGGTTCAATTAATGCTCCTTCTCTTGCAAAAACTGAAAAAACAGAAGCCATTTCAAGAGGCGAAATTCCAAGAGAACCTAACGCAATTGAGTAATTACGACTTATTTTTCCTCTTAAACCAAGCATTCTTGCTGTTTTTATTATATTATCAATGCCGACTTTCAGGGCGATTCTTACTGTTGGGGTATTTCGAGACAAAGATAATGCTTGTCTGACAGTCATTTTGCCCATATATTTACCATCCCAATTCTTTGGCCGCCAAACATTCCAGCCTGTATTAAAAGATATGGGAGAATCAATAATTTCTGTATCTGAAGTTATCATTCCCAATCTCAATCCCGTTAAATAGACAATGGGCTTGAATGATGAACCTGCTGCTCTTTTAGATTGAGTTGCCCTGTTAAAATTGCTTTGCTGAAAATCTACTCCGCCAACTAAAGCCTGTATATAACCGTTACTGGGATTTATCGAAACTAAAGCCCCTTGTTTAATATCTGTATAGCTTGAAACTTCAGCGATTTCTTTTATCAAAGTCTCTTCTGCTATTTGCTGAATTCTGCTATCAAGGGTAGTATAAACCTTTAACCCTCCTTTTTTTACGATATCAAAACCCAATTCTTTCCTTAATTCAGAAAGCACAAAATTTGTAAAATACGGATATTTTAAAGTTGTTATAGATTTTTTTTTAAAATGCAAATTTTCTTTTTCTGATATTTTTCTTTGTTTTTCTGTTATATAGCCGTAATGCACCATTTTATCAAGTACAATTTTTTGTCTGATTTTGCCTTTTTCATAATTATTATAAGGAGAATAGGCTTCAGGAGCTTTTATCATGCCTGCTAAATAAGCACTTTGAGCCAGTGATAAATTTTTTGCATCTGTATTAAAATATTTTTTTGAAGCTTTTTGTATTCCATAGGTTTGATTTCCCCAATATATTTTGTTTAAATACATTTCAAGGATTTTATTTTTTTCAAAATTTTTTTCGGTTTTTATTGCAAGTATAGCTTCAATAATTTTTCTATTCATTGACCTTGTTGAGGATAAATAAGAATTTTTTATCAGTTGTTGCGTAATTGTGCTTCCGCCTTGAGTCCCTCCGTCATTTGAAATATTAGAATACACGGCTCTTAAAATTCCCGTCAAATCAACACCTTTATGCTCATAAAAACGATTGTCCTCAATTGCAATAACGGCATATTTTATTCGGGGCGACATTTTCTCAATAGAAATATTTTCACGGTTTTCGTCACCATGAATATTTGCTATTAATTTATCATTCACGTCATATATTAAAGTGTTTTGCTCGCTATTTTCAGGTAAAGTTGCAACATCAGGCAATCTTAGCGTAAGAAAAAATACAAAAACAGTGAACAATAAAGAAAAAGTAAAAACACCGATAAAAAAAATTATACTTACGAGTTTAAAAGTGCTTTTAAATGTTTTTTCCTGCTGTTGTTCGCTTATAGTATCTTTGTTTAAGATAAACAGCTCATTAATCCGCTTTTTTGACATTGGCGGACTCCTAATCTAAGTATTCTATAGGTTTTAGCGTTAATATACTATTTTGCTAAAGTCAGCTATTTTCAAAAACTTTTGCTGAATACTTCCTAAAAGAGCAATTCTATTGTTTTTAATCTTTTCATCTTTGTCCATTACAAGAACATCATCAAAGAATTTTTCAATTATAGGTACTGCATCTTCAAGCTTTTGAACTAACTTACTATAAGAAAGTTTAGTTTCATCAATGCTTTTTATGCAATTGCTCAATTGTCTCTCTATATCTTGTACAAACAAACTGTCATCAGGAGTATTTGAAATCTCTTGATTTTTAATAAGCCTTGAAATCCTGTTTGCACTTTCATGAATTGATGAATAATTATCTTTTTCCACAATTTTTGCAAGAATTTCAAGACGACAAATTGTATCATGCAGGTTGATTAAAGGATTTTTGGCTTCAAATACTGCATCTATCACGTCATATCTGTATTTATCATTATAATAATTTTTTAATCTTTGAATAATAAAAGTTTCAATTTGTTCTTGCAATTTTTGTTTGTTTTCAATTTTCACTTCGGCAGGAAGCGTATTTATTGATTTTTCAATCAATTTTGATAAATCAATCTGAATATTTTTGTTAATTATCGTTAAAAGAATCCCTAAGGAAGCACGTCTTAATCCTAACGGATCAGCTGAACCTGTCGGGATTTTGCCGATTGCAAATACGCTGCAAATAGTGTCAGTCTTATCAGCAATTCCTACAATTTGACCTGTAATTGTGTTTGCAAGCTCGCCATCTGCAGAAAGAGGCATATAATGCTCTTTTATGCCTTTGCAAACATCTTCTGTTTCGTTATCGATTTTGGCATATTTAGAACCGATTATTCCTTCCAATTCGGTAAATTCAAACACTAAATTTGTTACCCAGTCAGCTTTTGCAAGCTCTGCTGTCCTTTTTACATTTGTTTTATCTGAAAATGAAAGTTTAGTCTCTTCGCTAATATATTCAGCTAAAGTTTTTATCCTTTCAACCTTATCACCGACAGTTCCCAATCCTTTTTGAAAGGTAATTCCTTTTAATTTAGGTATTTTTGTTTCCAATTTTGTCTTCGTATCTTCATTATAAAAGAAAATAGCATCATCCAAGCGAGCTTTAACAACTCTTTCATTGCCTTTTTTAATATTTTCAAACTCTGTTCCGGTATAATTTGCCATAGTAACAAAACAGTTTTTTAAATTTTTTGTTTCTTTTTCAAAAACAGGGAAATACCTTTGGTGAGAAGCCATAACTGTTATTATAACTTCTTGGGGAACTTTTAGATATTCTTGAGAAAATTCGCCTAAAACCCCTATTGGCCACTCATTTATGTATGAAACCTCATCTACTAAATCATCGGATAAATAAACCTCACCGTTTATTTTTTCTGCAACTTTTTTAGCTTCTTCGATAACTTTTTGTTTTCTTTTTTTTGTATCTACAATTACGTTTGCTTTATACAAATCATCCAAATACGTTTCAGGAGAATGGATTTTGACACTATTGTTTTCTGTAAACCTGTGTCCTTTTGAATAATTAGAGGATATTATATTTTCTATACTTATTTTAATTTCTTCATTGTCAAGCAATGATACTATCCATCTTATCGGACGGGAAAATTTTGTGTCAAAGTCTCCCCAACGCATAAAATGAGAACCTTGAAGTTTTAAAATTAATTCGGGCACAAGTATTTTAAGGAGTTCTCTTGTCGGCTGACCTTTTTCTTCAATTTTTGCAAAAAGATAATCAACTCCATCAACATTTTCTTTATAAATATTTTCTGCAGGTATATTTTGTTTTTTGGCAAAACCTTCTCCTGCTTTAGTTAAATTGCCGTTTTCATCAAAAGCAATTTTGGCAGGAGGACCTTTTATAATTTTTTTCATATCAGGTTGCGTTAAGCTGATTTGATTGATTATAACCGCTAATCTTCTTGGAGTACCGTATGTATCAACGTTTTTATATTCAATTCGGTTTTCTTCTAATGCTTTTTCAAAAAACTCTTTTAACTGTTTTTCAGCGGACGGAATAAATTTATACGGTAATTCTTCTGTACCTATTTCAACTAAATATTTTGCCACTTTTTTGTCCTTATTTTCATTTGTTTTTAATTATTATATAAGAAAAATATTTTAATCTAAAGTTTTAAAATTTTTACTAGTTAGCAAAATATCTGGCCGCAAAATTTCTTATGAAATTTAATTCTTCTTCATAAGTATTTATTTTTTGGTTAATTTTTAATTCCAAAAGTTTTTCTAAAACTTCTCCAAACACAGGTCCGGGAAGCAAACCTACATTTATTAAATCCGTTCCCGATGATTGTATTTTTATATGCTGAAGTTCATTAAAAAATAAGTCGATTTTTTCTTTTATAACAACACTATTATTTATTGTTAAATTAGCTATAATTGCCTCAGGACAGTAATTAATCAATATTTTATAAATATTAAATCTTGAAATCTCATTTTTCAATTGATCTATTTTTTCGCTCAAACCCTTGCTATTTAATAAAATTTCTGTTTCAACACCTCTTAAATTAAGCTTGCTTGAAATTTGGGCAATTTTGTTTATCGGTAAATCAATTAACAAAATCGATAAATAAATAAGCCAAATATGTTGTGAAGTCTTGAAAAATTGCCTATATTCATCAACAAAATTTTCAATAGACTCAAATGTTCTATTAGCAACAATATCAACATCAATCAATTTGTAAATGTTTTCATTTATCAACTTTTTTAAGCAAATTGTTTTATTCAAATCAAAAGTTTGCTGCAATTCAGATTTTAAACGCTCTGTCCCCATATTTTGAAACCTAACATCGCTCAAACATTCTTTTTGGAGCATTTTTGTATGTTCATCGAGCCCACAATCAAAACGAACACTGAATTTTAGCCCTCTTATAATTCTTGTGGGGTCATCAATAAAACTTTTATCATGCAAAACTTTTAATTTTCTGTTTTTTAAATCCTCAAAGCCGTTTAATGGGTCAACAAGTGTGCAAAATTCCTTTTCATTAAGAATTAGCGCCATTGAATTTATTGTAAAATCACGTCTTATGATATCTTCATAGATATCACAACCTATTTTAACAATTACAGGAAGGCTAGTAGGAGTTTTATAAATCTCTTTTCTTGTGCTTGCAACATCAAGACAGATTTTTTTATTATTTATTTCAAAACAAATTTTTGCAGTTTTAAAATCTTCATAAATATCTTGAATTTGACAAAACCCTGAATACTCCTTTTGAAGCTCTTTTGCAAAATTAATTGCATTAGCTTGAACCGTAACGTCAATGTCAACACAATTTTTTTGCAAAATTATATCTCTTACGACTCCTCCTATCAAAAAAATAGGAATATTGAGCCTATCAGCCACTTTTGCACAATATTGCAATGCCTGACGATATTCTTCGCTTAAAAAACTTTCGTATTTGTTTGTCAAATTAATCATACCGCTATTTTATACGATTATACAATTTTGTACAAATAAAAAATTTGTACTATAATAACAATGGTTAAAAAAGTTTACAGAAAGAGTCTCAAATGCTTGATATTAAATTAATTCGAGAAAATCCCGAAAAAATTAACGAACTTTTAAAAAGAAGAAATCCTGAATTATCAATCGATGAAGTTATCGAAATTGACAAAAAAAGACGTGAAATTCAAACACAAGCCGATAATTTGAGAAATGAAAGAAAAAATATTTCAAAAGAAATCGGCATTATGATGAAACAAAATCAAGATACTTCAGAAATTCAGGAAAAAGTTAAAAATATCGGTGAAGAGATTAAAAAACTGGAAATTTTGGAAAATGAATTAGGTCAAAAACAAGAAGATATCTTGCTTAGCACTCCGAATACTCCTGATGAGACTACTCCTATAGGACTATCAGAAGAAAATAATATCGAGCAAAAAGTTGTCGGAATTCCTGCAAAATTTGATTTTGAGTCGAAAGCTCATTGGGATATAGGTGCTGATTTAGGTTTAACAGATGCTGAGCGGGGTGTAAAAATTTCTCAATCAAGATTTACCATTTATAAAGGTGCAGGAGCAAGATTGGAACGTGCAATTATAAATTTTTTCTTAGATTTGCATACAAAAGAACACGGCTATGAGGAAATTTTGCCTCCATTTTTGGTAAATTCGTCCGCAATGACAGGAACAGGGCAGTTGCCAAAGTTTAAAGAAGATATGTATAAGTGCGAAGAAGAAGATTTATTCTTAATTCCAACTGCAGAAGTGCCTGTTACCAACATTTACATGGATGAAATTCTTGAAGAAGAGTGTTTGCCGAAATACATGACGGCATATACACCATGCTTTAGACGAGAAGCCGGTTCTGCAGGAAAAGACACAAGAGGTCTGATAAGACAGCATCAATTTAATAAAGTTGAACTGGTTAAACTTACAATTCCTCAAACAAGTGATCAAGAGCATGAAAAACTTACTCAAAATGCAGAAAAAGCCCTTGAGTTATTGAATTTGCCATATCGCAGAGTTGCACTTTGCACCGGAGATATCGGTTTTAGCGCTAAAAAATGTTATGACCTTGAAGTTTGGATGCCTTCTTATAATGCTTATAAAGAAATTTCAAGCTGCAGTAATTTTGGCGATTTTCAAGCAAGAAGAGCTAATTTAAGATATCGAAACAAAGAAACAGGCAAACCTGAATTTG
>JAQUYY010000267.1 GCA_028691575.1 Candidatus Gastranaerophilales bacterium | reverse complement strand
ATAATAAAGTATTTGTTTTGGTTTTTTATTCGGATTGGTGTTCAAATTGTGTCAGATTCAGTTCTGTATTAAAAAAACTAAAAATTGTTTATCAAAATGATTATGATTTTGTGTTATTAAATATAGCTTCTCCTAAAAATAAAAAACTTGCTAACAGCCTTGGAATAAGTGAATTACCGGGAGTTTTTCTGCTAAATCCGAAAAACGATAATTTAGTTCATATAAGTGGCGGATTAGTTGAAAATTACGATAGAATCAAGCATGAAACGGACAGATTTTTAAGAATTAACAAACATTATACAAAATAATTACAACTTTTTATCAATGAATATTTTAAAAAAACTATTATAATAAAATTAATGGCGAATATTTTTAAATTTAAAGTATTCGCCAGATTTTTTATTTAAAGGTAAAATTTTTTTGAAACTGATGCATAAGAAGGAAAAATCAATTTTCTAATTTATGCTGTAGTTCTATTTTTGTAAAATTTTTTACAAAAACCTATATAACCTGTACTACTTATGTTATAAAATAAAGTAACAGAGGAAATATGAAAATATCTTAATGAATAAAAAAATATTCTTAGCTTTATCAATATTGCTTGTTAATATGTTAATTTTACTGACTTCAGAGGCTTTTGCGCAAATTGTAAACCTTGAAGCCGATAAAAAGCATGAAATTGTTATGGTTAACGATTTTTCCAAATTACCTAAAATTAAAAATAAAGAGCTTTTTAATGTTTTTTATTTTGATGAATTAACAGAACTTTCAAAAACGGAAATTTCGCAAGATGGTTTGGCTCAAAAGCTTGAATATGCTTTAACTACACCTGTTATAGACAATACAATTGTTCCTTTGGCTGATAACTATGAATTTAAAACTCATGAAAAAATCGGCAAATACATAAGAGTTGCTACATGGAATATTGGCCGGGGAATGAATATTGATAAAATTAAAATGATTTTTGAAACGCCTGAACTTCTTTTAAATCAATACAAAAATGTTAATGAAAAAGAACTTGAAGAAATAAAAAATCAGATAAATATACTAAAAAATGCTGACATTATAATTCTTAATGAGGTTGATGTCGGTATGCCTCGAACAGAATATAGAAATATCGTTGAAGAATTGGCTAATGCCGGCGGATATAACTATACTTACGGGATTGAATTTTTGGAGGTAGATCCGGTTCATTTGGGTCTGGAAGATTATAAATGGTCAGAAGAAAGATTTTTAAAAGAAGAAGGGCGAATTAAAACACTGGAAATTGATAAACAAAAATATAAAGGATTGCATGGAAATGCTATTTTATCAAAATTCCCGCTAAAAAATGTACGCATAATAAGACTTCCTGCTTATTACGACTGGTTTAACGATGAAAGAGACAGGCTTTCAACAATAGAGCATTTAAGGAGAAATATTGCGGAATCTGTATTTCAAGAAGGTGTAATAAGAGAAATTCGCCGTGGCAGCAGAATGGCAATAATTGCTGATATTAATATTCCTGAATTTAACGATAAAGTCACTATTGTTGCTGTCCATTTGGAAAATCGTGTATTACCCAAATATCGGCTCAAACAGTTAAAAATTTTACTTAACTATTTGAGACACATAAAAAATCCTGTAATTTTAGCAGGTGATTTTAATACAACAATGGCTGATGGCAGACCTACAACAGTAGAAAGAGAATTCATGAAAAGAATTAAAGACCCTCACTATGTAATAAGGACTGCCGTAACTTATTTGAATCCGGTTTCGGCTGGTATTTCTTTTGGTACAACAGGCGTTGATATTATCAGAAAACACTTAGACCCTACTGTTAGGAGTATTCCTGTTATTGCGCCGAATAAGGAAAAGAAATTTTTTAATACTTTAAAGAAATTTGATTTCAAAGATAACACCAAATTTGATTTTAGAGGGCAGTATGATAATTCAATAAACGGCAATTTTAGAAAATTAGCGAATTCAAATGAAAGAACTTTAAAGGGTTTTAAGCCTACTTATATTTTTAAAAGACATTTTCAATTTGCAAAGTATAAATTAGACTGGATTTTTGTTAAAGCTTATGCTGAAAATTATGATTCTAAGGGAGAACCGTACAAATTAGCTCCTCATTACGGCAGAACTTTATACGAAATGAACTATGGATTAGAATATCCTATATCTGATCATGTGCCGATTACGACGGATTTGCCGATAATTGATTATACTTTGAAAAATTAACGCAAATAAAAAATTTATGATAAATTACTTAAATTAATGCCTTAATAACTTGCAGGAGAGTTTTTTTTATGCAATTTATAGATTAAGAAATTAAATTCTTAAAAAACATCCTAAACAAAATTAGGTGAAAATATGACTGAAAGCAGTTCTGATAATTTAAAACAAATAACTCAGGAATTTTGCAAGGAGCCACAAAACCCTCCAGAAGATAGAATTGCTTTGATAAAAGAGCTTGAAAACTTTTCAGAAAATGAAATTATAGATACTTTAAATTATTTTTTAATAATCGAAAAACATCCTGATGTATTGATACAAATTTTAACAATGTTAGCAAATTATAACAGCCCAAAATCAATTGATGCACTAACTGAAATTTTATTGTGGAAACAAAAGGATAATATTGATAAAGAACGGTATCTTTCAATTAGACAGTCTTCAGCGGTTTTATTGGGGAATATAAAGGATACAAAGGGTGTTTTGCCGCTTTTATATGTTCTAAATAATAAAGATGAAAATTATAAATTACGTTTGAAATCGGCCGAAGCATTGGGCAGAATTGGCGATAAATATGCAGTTGCTCCATTAATTGATGTGGTTTCCGATGAGAATGAAAAATCTCTTTATATAAGAGAATCTGCGGCAAAAGCACTTGGAATGTTGGGTGATATAAGGGCGGTAACTCCTTTGGTAAGTATTTTAGAGACTAAAAAAGGAATTATTGATAAGTTTACTTTCTTGAAAGAAAGAGTAATAGAAGCATTGGGCAGAATTGGCGATAAAGATATGAGAACTATT
>JAQUYY010000266.1 GCA_028691575.1 Candidatus Gastranaerophilales bacterium | reverse complement strand
GTTCGGTGATACCGAAGATCCTATCGGTTGACATACTGATGGCCCCGCTATCATTCTCACCTAACAGCTGCAGACTCTGCCTGATAGCCTGATAAAGATTCGGCTCACCGTTCAACGAAGTCACCAACCCTTTATTACCATAGCCATCGGCCGGAGTCAGAGGGTAATTACGTTTACCGTCGCCGCCGGCAAGAATCATTGCTACCCGCTCTTTGCTGAAATCAAAGCCGGCTTTGCGCAATTTACGAAGAGCGCGTAACTGAGCGGAAAGGTTACCCGGAACATCGTCGGGAACGACGTAGAGAATAACGGCGACACTATTTCTTCCCCGCCGGTTCGCCAAAGCTTCGGCTATCACGTCATCCGAAGAATCTTCAAAAACCTCGTAAATTTCGGAATTATCGGGAATAACCACATCACGGGCCGCTTCCAAAGCCTGATAGGTATATGCAAGGCTGTCTCCTTTTACCAGGATCATTAAAGCGTCATGATATTTAGTCTCATCGGCAAGCCCTTTTTCAAGACGTACCCGTTGCAGATGAATACCGTATTCAGGACTACCCCTGAATTTACGGGCTAACCGCTCATCACTGACCGGTTCACCATGATTGGAATGTCCGCTCTGAGCGACCTGCACACCCATATACGCGGCACCGACCGTCTGCCCGAAACGAGTGGCGAACTCGCCGTTAAACTCATCGCTGCGTTCCTGTCCGACAACTCTGGCGAAATCTTCTTCGCTGGCAAGCATAATGTTGATAGCACCAGCTAAATCGTCACCGACTTCATAAACAAGATGATTACGCGCCGCCTCAACGATTAATTCTCCCGCCCGGCCGGAGGTACAGGCGCCAAACAGAACAATATGTTCAAGTTCAAGATCAGACAAGGTCGATGCTATCGCGACCGAAAGATAATATCCGATCGTTCTGAATATCCGTTCGGCCTTCGCTCTATCCGTGGAGTCCGCGGCTAACTCTAGTTTACTTTGAACAAAACGAAGCTTAGGCCGGTCTCCGGTCGCTTTGAGAAATTCGTCTTTTCTGGTAGCAAACAGCTTTTCATAGACATAATCGCGGATCCTCACTTCAGCGACGCCGTTCAAATCAATACCGTCTTCTCGGGCGAATTGGCGAGCAATATCTGTCTCAAACCGAGCGTCAAAATCATCCCAAACGGCGCGAGCCAGGCGCAGAACACCGCGTTGTGACGTATACTGCTGCAAAGCTCCCCGAACGCGCAACCCTTCGTGCAATTCGGCTTCGGTGTTCAGGTCGATACAGCATTTACCCATTTCGCCCAGATAACTGGTCACCTCGCCGTTTCTATCGACATACCCGGCGGCAAGTCCCGTACCCAAACTTAAAGCAAGCGTGTGGCGAGTACCCAACACTCCGGCCACGGCCAAAGCTCCCGCGTCCCCATCATTTAACAAGCCGACCGGAACGTTACCCAGGGCATCGCTGATACGTTTGCCCATCCGTGAAGCTTTAGTCCAAAACTCTTCGGAACTTAACCCTTTATAGACCCGGGCTCCTTCCTGAGTTATTCTGCCGTTTATAACAGCTCCAGCCGTACTGAGCCCAACAGCGTCAACCCGGACCGGAGCAATACCCTGATGGTGCACCGACTTAACAAACTCATTTATCACCTCTAACGGAGTATTAGCGTTATGCGCGAGTTCCTGCAATTTCCGGCCTAATGAAACCGGAATCCCGTTATCGCTCAGATACATATCGATCGCCACATTCGCTAAACGGACTAAAGTCAGATAATAACTGAGATGACACTCGGAACTGTTAAAACCAACCGATTTCCAGTTGACTTCTTTGGAATAAATAGCCTTACCATCAATAAACGCCGTTACTTTAACGTCGCTAGCGCCGACATCCAGCCCGATAACCCGGCCTTTACGGTAATCGTAAGTTTTGGTCGACGGAGCGGTTTGCGGTAAAACGTCGGCAGACTCATATTCGGCTTTACGGCGTAACTCAAAACTCGTTTCATAGATACAACTGAAATAGCTGGGCGCCCGGCTGTATTGACCGTTCGTGATCAAATCATGAACCCGGTTATACAGAGCTTCAGGAGCCCCAATACGTACCGCTTCGGCGCCTATGCGCGAAAGCGTGGCAACGATCTCGATGCTGACATAATCAGCTATCTGTTCCTGTTGTTCAAAACTGAGAGCGTTATATTGAGGTATACTGATGCTCCGGCGGTGATAGAGGGTATCGTCGCGTATAAGATCAATGGTAACGTCTTCATTATTAGTAAGATGAGAAAAACCTTCCTGCTGTTCGGTGATCGAAATAAACCCGGAGCTTCGAACCGCTTTACGTTCGTACCATATCCTAAATCTATTTTCCCGGTTGACGTTACGCCCATGGGTCCTGTTAAAAGGCGAGGTCGCACCGATCTCATGAACAAGGCTGGCCGCTACTTCGACGATATCATCGTGCAGCGGATGCGCGGTATTAATGGCGATTCCTTCGGTCCGTTCGTCTATCCTGTAGACTCCGGCAAGAAATCCGCCAAAAGGCCCGGCCCGGACTAATCCGGCTTTCGCTAAATAAGTCAAATGAGCCGCTTTTCGGTTAGAACGCGCGCCCTGACGACGGGATCGTAAAAACTCGATAGCCAGATCAACTGAAGGATGGGAGCGGGCAACAGTCAAAGTGTCGGAACTATACCACTTAGCCCGTATCGCTTCCTGCACCGCAGCCTGACTCGGCATCGGCTGTCCCGGTATGGGACGGGCGGGGTCGGAAGAAGACGTCACCTTATTTGGTCTAAGATACTTTCCTAAAAGCAGCAAAACTCCTATTACTCTCCGGATGATATTTTGATAAACAGTATCAACAAATATAAAATACACAACAGCAAATAAGCCATAAACGATTCCTTTGGTGTATTTCTCACCTAGTAACCAGCCGCCGATAATTGAACCTACACCTGTTGCAACAGCAATTATTGATAAATAAGGAGTAAGGCCATATGCAGCGATTAATCCAGCCAAAGGCATT
>JAQUYY010000265.1 GCA_028691575.1 Candidatus Gastranaerophilales bacterium | reverse complement strand
GGCTAATTTATTTTTTTCCATATTATAACCTCCTATTTCTATCCTTTTTATTAAATAAATAATAACATGAATTTTTGGCTATTCAATCACAGTATTAACAAGCGATTCCCAGTTCTTAACAGGCAAATGAGAACCTGCTCGGTTTGGATGTCCTCCTGCACTTATATTTTTTGTATTTAATTTTTTTATTATATCTAATACCTCATCTCCTCTAGAAGTATAGCTGCCTTTGTAGTCTTCTTTTTGCGGATTACCAAGTTTTGAGCCTCGATAAAATACTGCAATTATATTAATATTTTCAAGTTTTTTTTGCTGCTCTTGTGTTACAAAATCTTTATTATAAGTCCCATTAAGTATACCCATTCGGAAATCACCCAAAATCATGCTCGTCACTGAATTATCCTGCCCTAATTTTTTCCATTCCTTATCTTCAGGGGGAATTATTACATATGCTAATTTATTTTTTTCATTAAATTGAATTTTTTTGTATAAATTTTTTCTAAATTCTTGCTGTTCTTTTGTTAAATTTGCCATAATATCAAATTCACAAAGAATTTCATTTTGTCTTTTAGAACTTATTTTAGATTCAATTTCTTCAAGTGTTTTTAAACTATCTTCAGGGAATTCGGGGGTTTTGACAATATAATAAATTCCTTCATCCGTTTTATTCAACTTAACCAATCCGGATTTTCTCAAATCACTCACCATTCCATGGTAGCAGGATTCAACAATTGGCTCCGTCAATTCAACTTTTAATCCGTCTTTGATAAACTGATATGCCAACTCCGAAGCAGATTGAGATTCTTCATCAACATAAATGCCTTTTATAGTTTCAGGTAAAATTTCATGGTGATCAAGCCCTATAATATCTAAGGAATTTTCTTTAATTGCAGACCTAACACTATAAGGAAGACGCTCTTCGAGATTTAAATCCGTAATGAAGACAGTTTTAGAAAGTTCCAAATCATTTTTTTCTTTTGGATTTATATTGTTAATTTTTTTAATCAACCTTTGGCACATTGAAGGCAAATCATCTTCAATTACAATCCTAACTTTTTTATTTAACTGCTTAAAAGCAAGTGCAAGTGCAATTGAAGAGCCTCCGGCATCAGAATCCGGTTCTTTATGGGTTATAATATCAATTTTATCGGCAGAATTAACCGTATAAATCATTGTTGATAAATGATTTTGCGGAATCGGTTTAGCACAAAAAGATATGTTATTTTGTATTTTCATAATTCTATTAAAAACTATAAATAATCAAAATGATTATTTATAAAATTTTTTTGTAATTTAAATTTACAATCAAAATCATATTTTTGTATTAGAGTTTTTTTTGAGTGAATTAAGTTATAATAAAAATGAAAAGAATATTATTTGGAGAAACTATGAACCTTCCAAACAAAAATGCGTCGCAATTATTAGGAAAAAACAGCGAAAAAGCTCAAAAAGCCGCAATTGAAATTTTAAGCAAACCTGATACAGAAGCCTGGGGATGTTTAATAAAAAATGAGGATTTTATATTTGATTTTATAAAAAACAATGCTGCAAAAACGCTTTATAACTGTGCGAAATCTGATTATACGAACAATTTATTTGAGTTGATAAAAACTCATTCATCGCAATGGGACGAATGCATAGCACAAATTTTTTCAAAGTTTAAAAATAGTGATATAGAAGCAAAATTACTGGATTTATTGTACGAAGGTTCTAATGAGGAAAAGGCTTATTGCGCTAAATATTTTATTTTTAACAAAAACGAAATGGCAAAAGATGCACTTTTTGATGCTTCAAAAACCGATTATATTCCCTTAAAAACCAACTGCGCTCAAGCACTTGGAAGTATGAATGATGAAATTTCTTATGAATATTATTTAAAACAGCTAAATTCTGACGATGAATGGGAAAAACTTTCTGCCGCTGAATTTTTGTCCAGTTATGGAAACAAGGATGCAGCTGTTGAAATGTTTAGGGCAATGTCAAATTCAGCAATGACTGATCAGATATCCGGAGAAATTGCCAGTTTAATTAATATTTGCGACCTTTTTGACAATGAAAATGAAGAAATTGCGCTCTATTCGCTGGAATGTTTTGAAAATATCATTAATGGCTTGGCGGAAGTCTGGACACTCTCTGCTCTTATCAATTTTAAAGTCTATGATTGTACCGAAAAATTATTAAATCCGGCTCAAAATTCAAATAATTCTTTAAAAAGTAAATATTCTCAAATATTACTTAAATTGAAATCTCAGATGGAATTGTTTTCACAAAATCAGGAATATAAATTTGACGAAGATAAGTCTGTTATTTGTGAACTAGAAGATATATTAGGACTTTTAACAAGCAAGAATCACGATTTTTGGAATTTGCAGCTTGAAAACCTTATTTTGGAATTGCAAAATAATAATAAAAAACGACAAATCTCGGCTATTCAATTAATTAAAGATTTAAATTATAAAAATGCAGAAAATGAATTAATGAAAATTTTAGAAATTCAAAATGACCAAATAGTTATTTATGAGGCAATCTTGGCTCTAATTTCATTAGGTTCTGCCAAAAATATTAATAATATTGATGAAAAATTATCAAAAATAACTGACGAAAATCTTTTAGCTGTAATTAAAAACGTTCTTTAATCCGGTACAAACATTTTATTGCTATTTTTTGAGTTGTAATTTATAATAAATTTTATACAAAATATTAGGTATAAATTTATGAATAAAAAAATAATAAAACAAGGTTTTACGCTAGCAGAGACGTTGATAGTAATCGCAATAATCGGAATAATTGCATCAATAGTTACACCAATGTTATTTGGCACGACAAACGATGCAGAATTAAAAGCAAAATGGAAAAAACAATATTCTGACCTTTCTCAAGCAACAATGATGATAGTTGCCGACAATGGCGGGACTTTAGCAGGAGCATTCCCGGGTACTTATGCAGGAACGGAAGATTTAAAAAATGCTTATGCATCAAAGTTAAATATCATAAAAGATTGTTCCGGCACTTCTTACTACGGTGGAA
>JAQUYY010000264.1 GCA_028691575.1 Candidatus Gastranaerophilales bacterium | reverse complement strand
GATAAGTCAGAATACGGATATATAAATAAAGATGGAAATCTTATATGGTATAGTAACCAGGAGTAAATAAAAAATGACTAGAGGAACTTGGCAAGGAAATAACTATATCTTTGAACAAGTCTGTAGGGTGGGTTTTAACCCACAAATAAGGAGAAAACAAGCAACGTAAAGGAAAAACATAAAAAATGTCAAATTATCGAAACGCATATGAAAAAATCAAATATAGAATTGGTGAAAGTCCAAAAAATAGACCTATTAATAAAAAGCTATTGTGTATGATTTCTACAATTTTTACAAAAATAGATGGAGGCTGTCTATGCGTATTGATTGTCTTTTGGGGTTTAATAAAAAATTTTCTAATTAATATTTCAAGAAGGAGAAGAAACAAAATGATAAATAAAATTACAAGATTTTGCATAAAGCCTGACATAAAAGCTGAATCGCAAAAAGCCTCTTGAGTAAGATCATATCGTCCAAATTCATCATAAATAAAATCTTCTCTGAAGTAAAAAAAACCAAACCAAAATAAAATACTAATCCAACTAGTAAGTGCAAAAAAATTTACAAAGAATATATTTTTTAATTTATTCATAACAATAAAATAATATCAAAAAAATAGGAAAATAAAATGATAGAACAATTAATAAAAAAATTAAAGGAAGGTTTTGGAAAGTTCAAATCTCATGAAGCGGAAAATGCCCAAAAATTACTAAAAGAAATCTATGGCACGGAGATGATATTTAATGAGCCAGCTAATCCTTATATAAGTGGAGTATATGATCCTAATCCTGAGTTTAACGCTTTTTTACATGCTTTTGAATCTGCCAAATTGGCTCGAAATTGGGAGTACATAAAACTTGGAAGTGAAGCCGTTAATCTTGGTGGAGGTATTAATGAAATAATTCCAGAAATGTTTAACCCACGAAGTTCTAAAGATTTGAAAGGTCAAATACAAGACATACTTGATGATAACAGAGACTATTACAATAATAATGTTGGTAAACGAATAGGTCTAAAAAATCCTAGAGCAACTGATAAAGAATTAGCCAAAAAAGTTAAGGAAGCTATTGACAGAGGAGAGTTAATAACGGATTTATGGGATAAAGAATGTAGAATTGCACTAGAGCTGCAAAATAAAGGTATTGATCCATATCGTGAAGCAAAAGAGTTGATTAAAGTTTACGAAAAAAGAACTTCCATAAAATTTTTTAGGGGGGAACCTCCTGAACAAATACAACCTGATTTTTCATTTAGTAAAACTTATGTAGATAATAATCAGACCCTTACTTCTAAAGATCTTTACGATTCGGTAGTTAATCAAGTAAATTATGATGTAACTCAAAGAGTTTATAACAGAAATAATCAACTTCAGTCCCAAACAACACAAACTTCTCAACCTCCTGTCTCTTCCAGACCTTTTAATCGAGAACCAGTATTTCAACATAAAAGTTCAAACAAGGAATCAAAACTTAAAATTTTTATTCTCAATCTTAACCGCAAAAAAATTATCACACAGTTTGAGAAAAATCTCTAAGTTGGTAAATTTCTCAAAAGTCTTGTCCTGAAATTCTCATTATTGGTGACATTAATTCTCAAAAATGGTGACGGATTACAAACAGATATAAAAATGGTTCCGTGGTTCCGCTAAAAAAGTTCCGCAAAAATTATTTATTCGATAAGCAGAAAAAGTGCCACTTTTTACCATTCGGAAATAACTTACTCTGAGTAAGTCTTGAGGCTAAATCTTCAAAAAATCACAGGACATTTTGTGCAAGAAAATGGACAGAAAGTGGCAATTCCGGCACTTTTCTCAAAAGCTAAAAAATCGGCAAGAGTTAAACACACTGCCGAACATACCGATGGGTTACCCTATTCTCATTACCGGAAAAACCCCCAGGTGTGTCATACGCACCGAAGTAACTTAAGTTAGAACATTATTTCTCTAAAAGAACTTTGTTTATGTATAAATTACAGGCATTTATGATTTTATCAGGCGTGATATCTTTTAGGCATTCGTAATTATGAGGACATTTTTTTCTTAAATCACAAGGAACACATATTTTTGATGACCATAAACAGGTATGATTTTCGCCGTAAGCCTGCCATTTAATTGGATTCATAGGCCCGTAAATACCGACAACAGGAATATTTAATGATGCTGCAATATGCAAATTTCCCGAATCACAGCCCATCATTAAGTCCATCTTACTTATTAATGCCGTACTTTCAGATAGTGTTAATGTTCCGCACAAATTTATCGGCATAACTTTAAGAGGAGTTTTTATTAAACTATGAATTTTTTCGTAAGTTTTATAGTCATTTTCTGTTCCCGTATAAAAAATTTGAACTTCTCTTTGATTTGACAAATGTTCAATTACTTTTGCAAAATATTCAAGTGACCACTGCTTTTTAGAATTTCCACTTGTTGCATGAATTATTATTTTGGGCTGATTTTCTTGAATATTTTTTTCTTCAAAAATTTCATTAATTTTTTCTTCTGAAGCCTTATTAACCCAGTTTTCCAAATGTTTTTCACTGATTAAATGCCCTTCTGCTCTTAACAAATCCAAAAAACACTCATTTTCATGACGGTTATAAAGATAAGGAACGGGCTTTGTAAGTAAAAGTCCTCGATATTCTGTATCAAAACCTATTCGCTCTTTTATCCCTGCTAAAAACACCAGCAACGCACTTGATAGCGACCTTTTTAGCACATAAGCCTTATCATAACCGGTTTCTTTTAATTGTTTTACATAATCAAGGAATTTAGTTTTTTGATTAGTTTTGTTTTCGTATTTATGTTTGCTTGTAGTGTCAAATTCAATCAAATTGTCAATATACGGACATTCTTTTAGAATTTCCCCTGAAACAGGACCTGCCAGCATGTCAATTTGTGCATCAGGGTATAATTTTCTTAAATTCCTCAAAAACGGAATCGTAAGAATAGTATCACCTATAAATCTGTATCTTACAACAAGGATTTTCATTTTATTTCAGCTCTTTTAGTAAAGTTTCTACATCTAAATCGATG
>JAQUYY010000263.1 GCA_028691575.1 Candidatus Gastranaerophilales bacterium | reverse complement strand
GAACCCCTAAAATCCAAAACATGCTAAATGAAAGATTAACAAACAAAGAAGATATTTCGGATAATGCTTACGTTGCAATGGCAGGATTTAACAGTGACGGCATTGTTGAAAAAATAAATGAGGCATTACTCAAGAAATTCAACAATAAAAAAGGCTGTAGCATAAAATTAAATAGTCCCAGTGATTTTTTGGCTTATGCATATCTGTTTAAAAATCTTGAATTTAAAAATAAATTTGAAGATCTGAATGCCAATCCTATTTTTTTCAACAAAGAAACAAAAGTAGAAACTTTCGGAATAAAAGAATATTCGTACGAAACTGCCAAACAGGTTAAAATACTTGATTATACCGATGATAATAATTTTATATTAAAACTTGAATCTAAATCTGAAAATGACGAGATAATACTTGCAAAAATAGAACCTAAAGAAACTCTTTTATCAACAGTTGATTATGTTTTACACCAAATTAAAAATAAAAAACCTATGGGTTTAGGAACACAAGATATCCTTCAGATACCAAAGTTTGATTTTGATATTTTAAAAGAATACTCGGAACTAACAAACAGAGATTTTCTTAATAAAAATTTTAGAGAATACTTTATAGCTAAGGCATTTCAAGGCATTAAATTTAAGTTAGATGAAAAAGGAGTAGTCCTTGAATCATATGCAGGTATAATCGGAGTAAAATCAGTACATATTAATAACGATATTAAACGCTTAATTTTTGACAAGCCGTTTTTGTTTTGCCTTAAAGAAAAAAACGCCAAATATCCGTATTTTGTAATGTGGGTTGATAACGCAGAATTAATGCTTAAAATTAATAACGACAAATAATAATTTATTAGGAGTGCTTAATCTATGAAAAAAATACTGTTATGTTTTTTATTTTTAAATGTTTTTGTTTTTAACTATTCTTTTGCAGAAGAACCGGAACAAATTAATGTCGAAAATTTACAACAAACGACTGTGACTCCTTATTTGGACACTATAATTTCTAACAACAAAAATTTAATTTACTGTTCAACATTTCAGCTTGCATGGGA
Organism: Candidatus Gastranaerophilales bacterium; assembly: GCA_028691575.1. GTDB lineage: Bacteria > Cyanobacteriota > Vampirovibrionia > Gastranaerophilales > JAQUYY01 > JAQUYY01. The sequence goes on along the minus strand of JAQUYY010000263.1, from coordinate 2,000 downwards.
TGCATTGTGCGATGATATCATAAAAGCTCCTCTTGTACTTGCCGGAAATCCGGAAATACAACAAATACTTAATAAAAGGCTGACAGGTAAGAAAGATATTGCAAATGATGCTTATATAGCAATGGCAGGATTTAATAAGAACGGCATTATAGAAAAAATCAATCAGTATTTGTTAAAACAATTCAATAACAAAAAGGGATGCGGTATAACATTATACAATCCTGACGATATTCTTGCTTATTCTTATCTGTTTAAACATCTTGAATTTAAATATAAATTTGAAGATCTTACAGACACCCCGATTTTTTTCAACAACGAAACAAAAGTTCAAACTTTCGGCATAAAAAAATTCTCGGACGAAATTGCTAAACAGGTTAAAATACTTGATTATATTAACGATGACAATTTTATTTTACAAATTGAATCTAAATCTAAAAATGATGAGATAATTCTTGCCAAAATACAACCCAAAGAAACTCTTTTAAAAACTGTTGATTATGTTTTTGAGCAAGTTAAAAATAAAAACCCTATAAATTTAAAAAGTAATGACATCCTTAAAATACCAAAATTTGATTTTGATATTCTAAAGAAATATTCGGAAATTGCAAATAGAGATATTAAGAATATAAATTTTAACAATTATTATATCTCTGAGGCTATACAAGTGATTAAATTCAAATTAAATGAAAAAGGCGTAGTTCTTGAATCATATGCAGGTATGGTCGGAATAGTAAGCATTGGCAAACGTTTAATTTTTGACAAGCCTTTTCTATTCTGCCTTAAAGAAAAAAATGGCAAGTATCCTTATTTTGTAATGTGGGTTGATAACGCAGAATTAATGCTTAAAATTAATAACGACAAATAATAATTTATTAGGAGTGCTTAATCTATGAAAAAAATACTGTTATGTTTGTTGTTTGGGTTGGGATTTGTTTTTACCGGTTGCGTAGCTACTCTTACTACTTGGGAACAAACAGTTAATAATTATGTTGCTGCGGCTCCAAAAGTAGAATTAGGAATGTCAAAACAGGAAGTACTGGATATATTAGGACCGACTCAAGCTCTGTTAAAAAACACAGAATTAAGACACCCAGATAAATATGTTAAAGACGGCGTTAATGTTGAAATTTTATATTTCAGAAGCGGTTGGGTTTCTGACGGTTTAGATACCGATGATGAATTTACTCCTTATATTTTCAATAACGACAAACTTGTTGCTGTCGGCTGGATGAGCATCGGAGGACCAAAAAATACATCTTCCGCCGTCCCAAGAATAAACGTCCAAAACAAAACTGTCATTTATTAAAAATTTGTATTGGAGTTATAGTATATGATAACCAAATTTATACAGTTAAGAAAGATTGGAAAATTTTCCAATATAATACAAGAAAAAAATTTTAAAAATGGTTCTAATAACGATAACTGCAACATTATTTTTGGATTTAATGGTTCTGGCAAAACAACTTTATCAAATGCACTATCATTTTTTGGAAATAATTCTTTCATAACTGAAGAAGAAAAACTAGAACTTTTCAATGACATTAAAAATGACACTAGTTCTTCTGTTGAGATATTACTGCAAAATAATTCTCCAATAAAATATCCTGCGAATAGTCCTCATAACAAAAATTTTTTTATCTTTAACTCTAATTTTATAACAACACATATTTTTAATGGGACTAAAGGGCAGATTAAAAAATTTTCTAATATAAGTGGAGAAATTACAAACAAAGAAATAACAAATATTAACAAAGAAATTGAAAAACTTGAAAAAGAAAAAGAACAATTAGATAGAGAGATTTCGCACTTAGATGATTCTTTCAATTCAATAAAAAAAGAATTAACAAATGATTTTAATAAAAATATTTCTGGTAAAAGATTAATAATCCCAAAAATCACTGAACTCTTATTGCCAGAAAATAAAATTGAAAATTTGGAAATTAATCTTAAAAAACTGTATATTGATTATAATTACAGCAAAAATCAAACTGACTTAGACG
>JAQUYY010000262.1 GCA_028691575.1 Candidatus Gastranaerophilales bacterium | reverse complement strand
TATCTGCCTAGCCACTTCCGACATAGCATGAGCCATCATTTTTATAGTCTGAAATTCACTAACACTACGTTCACACGCCTCAAACATAATCGAAGCACCAAGCTCATCCGTCCCGCTCTCAACGTGCAAACGGATATCACCAGAACGATAATAGTCATCACCACCAAACATGTGATTTATTTTTTCTCGAACACTACCAAAAAGAATACCCCCGTTAACACAAAATGAAGGGACATAAATTTTACCCTGTTTTTCAATCCAATCTCTTTGAGAATGAGAAAGAACCCCAGGAACAGCTTCAACGATAATGTCTGCACGTATGGACCTAAGTGTCCTATCAGAAAGCGAGAATCTTCTGTCAGCAAGTATAAGGATATCGGCCTCACCCGCTAAAAGGTCACTCTTTGATATATGTTTTTGCCGCGACAACCATGTTCTAGACTTTCCAGCGTCACGCGTAGCGATGTCTTCAATAATTTTTACTCTATCAAGCCCCTCTTTAGAGTAAACGCCCCTGTCTCCTTCGCTGACTCCAACAATCCGCATTGTCTCAGTCATATGCGTAATCAAGTTACGGGTAATTGTCCGGCCTGTCCAGCCGAACCCGTCAACGATAACATCACTCAACGCCCGAATCTTTTGATGCCACCGAAGAACATCCAGCCCGGAAATTAAACCGACTGCGCTTAAATCCCATGAAAAAGGAGGGTACCCTCCTCTTTTTGCACTGTATCCGCCAGAAGGTAAGACAACTCCTGTTTCCCAAAGCAAACGAGTATCTATATCCTGCCACTGACGTTTCTGAACAATCTTTTCTGCGTTAGGGTATTCTATTTTTTCTAAAACATAAGAATATGCCGTGTCAGCTATAACATTCATATCCTCTTCCGTAGTCCCCAACTCCGAAGACGCGATATACCTCCAACCTAAGATTCCCTGTTCAGCTAAAACTCTACTCCAAATCTGTAAAATATCCCTTTTCTTAAGCTTACCGTCAGAAATAATAACCGTTGCTGCGCCACGAAGAAACACATTCCACAATGCCGACGTCTTATCCGTTTCTAACGATAAAAACCGGGCCTCTCTAGCTGCGATACCCACATTTCTTTCATCAAGATCATCATGCCGGTAAACAATTCCTCCGCAAGCGGGCTGAAAGACTGGGTCTATATTACCTAACCCTCGAATAGCCGTTACCGCCACAAAATTTCGACCACGCACAAAGACCATCTCTCGTAAAGGATACAATCGATACTTTAAAGCCTCGTCCTTAAAACTTTCCACTTCAACCGAAACCGGATAATCTTTTCCTCTCCTCCTGCGCCAATCCGCACCGACATAATCTTCCTGTCTCGCAGAGAAAGATTCAACCATGCCAGACAATATCGTTGGCTGGGTTCGCACAGGTTCTTTTAATTTTTCTACCCAAGCGTGCCACAAATTCGAGGACGTCTCTTTATCCATACGAGAAATATGTATAATAGAAAATATAACTTCTGAAGACTTATCCATTGGCATAAGTCCAAACGAATATCCGCTATCAAATTGAGAAAAATTACTAACACTGAAATTCTCTATCAGAACAAACAAAGCTTTCTCCAAACAAATAGTTTCCTCACGCATATCCGAGAGGCGAATCCCGCCATGAAAAAACATCTCAGCAACTGTCGTCTTTGACATCCCTAAAGATTCGGCCACAGCCATGACAAGACAATTCTTTTCAAGAAGACCAACTAACTGCCGATGTTCCTCCCCAGAAATACGCAAGTCATCAGGCGCGACCACAGGATGTTCAGCCAAATGATGGTCCAAACTATCAACAGTAACTGTTTCCGTAGCGCCAACCGTACCAGCAACCCAAACCTTATCACCACAAACATCCGCTAAGCTAAGTTCGGTCGGAACATCACTGATATAATAAACTTCTTGTCCCTCTGCCACAGAAAAAGACGGGCGGACGTAAACCTGGCTAAGTAAATCTTTACCGTACACTTGATATAATTTTTTTGAGTTCAAAAGAAAACTAGCAAAATTTCTGAATTTACGTAACCAGGACGAAACGTTTCCTTCTTCCAACACCTTATCAATAAACAGATCAAGAAATTCTGTATTACCAGAAGATACAAACCTCTGCATAAGATACGTCGAGCGAACCGCTTCAGCTATAAGCGAACCTCTCACTCTTTCAGCGAAAACACCCTCCTGTAAAGACTCAAAATTAACAAAATCTGTGTTCAGTAACACGTCAGAATCACGAATATCAAATGACGTACCGCTAACTTCAGTACGTATCTGAGCATATTGATACGACCCGCTACCTCTTGTTATTCTTTCCTGACGATTAGCTAAAGTTCCGGCCAGCCGGACAAGGACATCAACCGCATCATGATTATCAAGATACTTAGCAACCGATTCAAATAGCAGCACATCTGCATCCGGATACTTCTCATCATAACTATCGTACGAAACAACAGTTTTATCCCTATAGGCTTCATCTAAGTCAGCTGCAATATCTCTTTCTGAAACATCAGGAACGTTTACGTTGAGTTCTCGCAAGGCATTATACAGGACAGTTCGCGTTGTTGTTTTAAGCACTCCCGGCGGACCGACAAACACAACATTTGTCGCTCGATCCATATGACTATGCCGTTTGACTACAGCATCTATTATCCGGGAAGAAACCTGCCGAAGCACTAGGGAATTTAAAAAATCGTGGTAACGGTCGCTCAACATAATTGAGTCACAGTACTCAATCTCTTTCATGAAACCAATGAGATCCTGACTATGGACTTCAAAATAATTAAAACTATTTTGACACGCGGCGTCTTCAGAAATTTTGGAGTCCACCCCGGCATAAATAAACTCTATTTCCTTTTGTTCGTGTCTGATAACATCGTCAATCAACAATTTCAGTTGAGGATTAATCAGCAAAAACCAGTGTATTGTGACAAAAAGAACGCCGTCCGTCCAAAGCACTGAGAAAGGACTTATACAAGACTTACCGGTAATCAACACCCGCACTTCACCTAACGGCGGACCGTTACT
>JAQUYY010000261.1 GCA_028691575.1 Candidatus Gastranaerophilales bacterium | reverse complement strand
AGGATTTTAACTGTTTCAAAGCCGTTATAGCCATCGCTTCTTGCTATTTGTCCTCTTTCAATACAAGAAATAAAGTGTTGACACTCCAGTTTTAAAGGCTCAATGTCGATATATTCTTCAGTTTTAATATTTTGATTTTTTATTTGAGAATAATTATCGTAAATAATAAGTTTATTATTGGGGTCGGCATCATTAAGAACTGCCGTTGCTTTTGTGCCACGAACCAGCAAAATCACATGTTTTGCAGGATAAATCCAGCTATTGCTAATATGTGCAAGAATTCCGTCGGAATAATTTATGTCAATGTGTACCATGTCAATAAATCCTTTGTCATCTCCGCAAACTCCTGTTGCAGATTGCACACCGATTGGTGATTTTCCAAGAATATAGCTAATCATGGAAAGATCGTGAGGAGCCAAATCCCACATAACACTTGCATCATTTCTAAAATAATTTATATTTAGTCGATCACTTTGAACATATTTTATTTTACCCAACTTACCCTCTGCAATAAGTGTTCTGAGTCTGTTTACAACAGGGTGGTACATTAGCAAATGCCCTACCATCAGAACTTTTCCGTATTCGTTAGCCAAATTCATCAATTCTTGAGCTTCTTTTGAAGATGTAGCAATAGGTTTTTCTACATATACATGCTTTCCTGCCAGTATAAGGTTTTTAACAAGATTATAATGAGTATGACTGGGTGTGGCAACGATTACACCTTCAATTTCCTTTGTATTTAGAATATAGTCAACGCTATCAACACATTTAACTTCTGGGTAAAGTTTGTGAACTTGTTGCAAATTTTCAAAATCTAAATCGCAAACGCAATTTAAAGTTTGCAAATTATAAAAATTTCTTACTAAATTTCTTCCCCAGATTCCACAACCGATTACGGCGATATTTTTTGCCAATTTTTTGTCCTCTCTCAGTACTTTTATTTAATATTATTATATAACACTCTAAACAGCATCTTTATATGATTTTAATTTATTGTATAATTAATATAATCGGGAGTGCAAAAATGTCAAAACTCAGAATGCCTTATGTTCAAACAAGACGTGATGCCTGGATAGAAATCGATTTATCTGCCATTGAACATAATATTAAGTTTATAAAAAATCAAATCAACAGAGATACAAAACTTATGGCTGTTGTCAAGGCTGATGCCTACGGGCATGATTCGACAATGGTTTCGCCTACTTTATTGGCATCAGGTGTTGATATGCTAGGCGTTGCTTCGATTGATGAAGGCTTACAGCTAAGAAATTCAGGCATTGAAGCTCCCATAGTGGTTTTAGGCTCAGCTCCCGAATGGGCTTTTGTTAGTGCAGTTCAGAATAATATTCAGTTGTCAATATTTACCGAAGCACATATTAATGCTTGTATTGATACGTTTAACAAGACAGGTCAACGAGTTGAAGTTCATATTAAAGTAGATACGGGCATGCATCGTATCGGCGTTGAGTATAAAAAAGCTCCTCAATTTGTTCAAAAAGCATTAGATACTGATTGTATCAATATAAAAGGTATTTTTTCTCACCTGGCCTGTGCGGAGAATCCCAAAATTTCCTTGATGCAAGAAAAAAATTGGGAAGAATTTTTATCAAAAGGCGGTTTTTCTGATCAATTTTTGCATATAGCAAATACAGCAGGGCTTTTAAGTTATAAAAATTTGCACTACAAAATGGTTAGAGCAGGAATCGGAATTTACGGATTATTGCCTGATTTACATGAAAGTATTGCTAAGCCTGACTTTAAACAAGTAATGAGCTTGAAAGGCAGGATTGCTCACATTCAGGAAATTTCCAAAGATGAAGGCATCAGCTATAGTTATAGTTACAGAACAAACAAACCTTTAACAAAAATTGCGACAATCCCTTTAGGTTATGCTGATGGAATTCCCAGGGCACTTTCTAATAAAATTTTTGGTATTTTAAACGGTAAAAAAGTGCCTCAAATTGGCAATATTACAATGGATCAAATGATGTTTGATATTACTGATATTGAAAATTCAAATGTAGGTGATGTTATCACATTATTAGGAAATGATGGTGAAGAATTTATCTCTATTGACGATTGGGCTGAAAAAATCGGCACAATAAATTATGAAATTCCTTGCAGGTTAAAGTTAAGACTTCCAAGAGTTTTTACAAGAAATCAATTATAAATTTTTAGTGCTAAGTATAGGAATATTTTGATAACTTCCTAATTGAGTATAATTTTTTAGAAATATTTGTTTTGCCAAATATGCACCAATAATGCTGTCTATTGCTGATAATGGCAATAGATTGTTGGTAAACCCCTTCACACCAAGAGAATTTTCTAAAGTCATTTGCATATATTTTACAGATTGAGGGCTTCTGTCTTTATAGGGAGAATTTATGTTTAATTTGATTTTTTCTGTATTAACGCAATATCTGAAAAGATCATAGCCTTTTTCTTTAAACTTACTACAGATATCAGACCCTCTTGTTGTTGCTCTCTCGGTCCAGTCATGGTTTTTATGGTCTTTAAGTGATGTTATTTTTTTAATTTCATATCTCCATTTACTTTGAATGGGGGCATCGCTTTTAGGAATATTTACACAAATTATAGAGTCCTGCGTTGATAAATTTGTTTCAATATAAGAATCCAAATCTTTAACTTCATATATTTTATCAATTTTAATCAAATTTAAATCCGAATCAATAACAACGACACCTGTTTCGGCAAGTGTAGATGCGCCAAGAGTTATACCGGCAAAATAATGTTTGACGTTTGAGTTTAATTTAATTTTATATTCCTGATCAATTTGAGTTTGCATACAATTAATATCCTATTATAGTTGTCTCTTTTATTTTACTATAAATTAAATAAATATTCCGACCCCTTAAATTTATGCTTGTATTTTAAAACTTTTTCTTGTAAAATAATCAACGAAAAGTCTAATAAACCTTTAAAACAAACTGGAGGAGTGCCTGAGCGGTTTAAAGGAGCGGTCTTGAAAACCGTCGTACGTGACGAGCGTACCGTGGGTTCGAATCCCACCTCCTCCTGTTTCTGTAAGT
>JAQUYY010000260.1 GCA_028691575.1 Candidatus Gastranaerophilales bacterium | reverse complement strand
AGAATTTGTCGCCGCCCGAACAATTACTTTTACTGAATATTCAGCCCCTAACGAGAAAACTCGGCGCATAATTGAAGAAGCAAAAAAAGCGATAATAACGGCACTGGAGTCCGGCCCAAAAAACCATTAACGGCAATCTATAAAATCAGCGGCAATACGATAGTTTTTGCTCAGATCGGCACCCGCCACGACCTATACGGCAAATGATTCATCATCTTTAATCTTTAATCTTTGACATTATTTTGACATTGAATTTTGATTTTTAAATCCTCTCCCTCTTTACAATCCCCCATTTTCTTGTAGTATGGCCGCAAAGCAAGAATGGGCTTTTTTGCGGCACCGCCGCCTCGTTCTTTAAAAAATTTGGAGGTAGAAAATGTTAAAAATAGGCGCGCCAAGGGGAATTATCCCCGCATGTGATGTATCGCTTGAAAAAATGACAACGATTGCGGAAGCAATATTTGGCATTAAGGAAATCACCGCCCTAAAAATCGGAGGGATAACACCAACGATAGAACATGGGCTTGCACATATCGTTGAGGTAATCAAAGATTATAACCCCAAAATACCGTTAATCTTTGATTTCCAGAAGGCAGGCAACGACATCCCAGAGATGGGCGAACCCTTCGCCGAAGCAGTATACTCTGCGGGAGCAGATGCGGTAATCCTATTCCCCTTCGCCGGAGCTAAAACCGAAAGAATGTGGATTGAAGCATGCCAAAATGCAGGCCTCATAGTATATGTTGGCGGCCACATGACGCAATTCGGATTTTTAGAAGAAGAGGGTGGGGTTATCGTTAACCCATCGCGAATATATCAGATCGCGGCAAAAATGGGAGTGCAACGATTCGTTGTCCCGGGAAATCATCCTGAACTCGTTCTTAAATATCAGCGGCTACTTGCGTCGGAAGTGCCTGACGGCAAATTCCGATTGGTCGCCCCCGGTTTTATCAATCAGGGTGGAGACATATCGGAAACCGGAAAAGAGGCTGGAGAATATTTTGACGCTATTGTCGGGCGGGCTATAACCCAGCACGACAACATACTAGAGATGAGAAAGGCGATCAAACAACTAGTTACACAAATACGGAGGAAGTTATAATGAAAGATATTTTGAGAATGGGGCGAGATGAAATCCTCGCCTTCACCCCTGATGACATTGATCGGCTATTAACGGCAGAAGAATTGATCCATATGGCTAAATTGCTGGGTGCATACTGGCAATATGACTATGAAGCCGCAAAAGCGGGAATGGTTGGGCTTCATGCTGAACTTAAATCTGGTCGGCATAGCGATGGATTCTTTGTTTCGCGGATTATGTTGGCAAAACGAAATGTGCTGGAAATTATAGCACATCAATTAGCCATGAAAGTCCGCGAATCAATCTTTGTCGATAATATCCCAATCCCCGATTATGTGGCAGGAATCCCTGCTGGCGCAACACCTATTGGGGAAAAACTAGCTCAAATTATCGGGGCAAAACCAGCAGAAATGGATAAGGTTAATGGGTGCATTAAATTAATAACCCAACTGCCGCCCAATACAACAATTATCGTGGTTGAGGATTTCATCACCCGCGGCACTGGAATAGCAGAAGCAATCCAAGAAATTGAAAGATGCCAACCGAAAGCAAAAATCTATCGCTTTGTTCCCGCAATCATTAATCGCGGCGGTATCACTGAAAAGCATGTAATCGGAGTAGGAACAGTATATCCTCTGCCAATCGCCGAGGTACGGATTAATGATTGGAACCCAGAAGATTGCCCGCTCTGCGCAAAAGGGTCAAAACCGATCAAGCCCAAGGCCACCGATAAGAACTGGGAAGAAATAACCCATTCCCAGATTTGACGGACAATATGCGCCGTCTCTTTTTTTATTCAAACGCAAATTTGTATGTAATCAATTACGTAATTGATTACATAATCCGCGGCGCGGGATGCAAGGATATATGCAATGATACACACAAAGAAATAGCAAAAAGGCGTGGATGCCGCGCCTTAATTTTTGTCAATTGATTTTTAATTTTGTCTTGGCCGGGATTTCGGCCTCGTATTTTTGTATCGTTTGATTTTTTCTTTGACCAATATCGGCTCGGATCGGCAAAAGGAAATACCTTGATTTTTTTTAGGTTTATTTTCCAAAAAAGCGAATCTAGGGGCGATCAGTTCGGTACCGAGCACTTTGGCCATCCGCTCCAAAAACGACAAACCGGGTAAATAATTGCCGCTTTCGGCGCGGGAAATCGCCGCCTGTTTGGTTTTCATTTTTTTTGCCAATTCTTTTTGCGTGAGGCCACATTTTATGCGAATTTTATTTATCGCCAAGGCAACATCCAATCTAATGTCATTAACTTCCCCATAATCGTTAAGATACTCTTGGCTTTTCGCCAACTCTTTTTTTAAATCTTTTGAATCCATAATTATTTAAGTTGATATTTATTTCTTACTTCCATCGCCGTTCTTATTGCTTTATTTATTTCTTGCGGCGGCGTTTTTTGTCCCTTTTTCCTGAACGCATGACAAGTAATCGCGATATCCTCATCTATCATCACAAAGAAAAAACGGAATTCAAAAGCAATAAACTCATAAAGGGCAAATCCATATTTTTTTCTGCATTCTTTAAAATCGTCCACATCCCCTGTGTGATATAATTCCCCCAAAGTGAAATCTGCCACATTTTTAAATTTTCTTTTAATCTTTCTTATGTCGCGCGGACTTTGTTTGTCAATAAATTCTTGCACCGGTTTTATCCCTTTGAGGTTTAGCCAAAAAATAAATCTCATAAAAATACGGCCATTTATTGATAGTAACCACAAACAATCATCATAACAATTTTGTTATATTTCCATATTATCTCCCCCGCCGAACAATGTCAATGGCAAAAAGGCGCGGATTGCCGCGCCTCTTTATAATTTGATTTTACAGCCGGTATTTCGTGCCTTCTTTGGAATCGTAGATCTTGACGCCCATTGCCAACAGGCGGTCGCGTATCTGGTCGGACTTGGCGAAATCTTTCGCCGCGCGGGCGGCGTCGCGCTCCTTGACCAGCGATT
>JAQUYY010000259.1 GCA_028691575.1 Candidatus Gastranaerophilales bacterium | reverse complement strand
TTATAGTTTTTTTTAGTTGGATTTTATTTTTTGGCATAAAAGTTATTGCTTATAAAGTTGTATTATCTTCTGCACAAAAAGGAATTACGACAACGGGGACAACCATTTCAGATACGGATTTTTACCTTGCTCCTCAAATCACGGCAGAGGTTAAAAGAATTTTTGTAAAAGAGGGTGATTTTATTGAAAAAAATCAAATTTTGGCAATTTTAAATGACGAGGATGTTAAAGGTCTATATTCAGCGAGAGTTGGAGAATATGAAGAAGCAAAAGCATCATTGGAAAATCTTTTAACAGAGCCAAGACCTCAAGAAGCAGCTATAGCTGAAATAATAGTTAAAGAAGCTAAAAAGGATATTACAATTAAAAAACAAGAATTGGAGCGGATTAATATTCAACTGGCAGATGACAGTTCAAATTATTTAAGGTTTAAAAAGTTGTATGACGAAGGGGCTGTTAGCTTTAGAGAATATGAAACGGCTAAAAATAAGGAACTTCAAACTCAAGAGAATGTTCAAAAAACTCAAAAAGAAATTGAATTTTTAAAATTAAAATTGGAAGAAATCAAGCAGAAAAGGGATTTAACATTGGAAGGAACTAAAAAAGAGAGGATTGAAGAGGCAAAAGCTAATATTGAAAAAATTGAAGGTTATCTTAAAACAGCAAAAGCTGATTTGGATAAATATATTATAAAATCTCCAATATCGGGTTATATGATAGATGTAATCCTTGATAATGGTGAAGTTGCATCACCTACAAATCCGATTTTTCGTATGAATGCGCCATCCGGAATATATATAAATGCACAAGTAGAAGAGAATGAATTGGAAGGAATTATGGTAGGACAGCCTGTTTTGGTTATTTTTGATGCTTATCCCAAGGAGGTTTTTGAAAGCAAAATTTATCTGATTTTGCAAGATGTAAACCCATCAACAGGAACTTTTACGGCAAAAATAACGCTTCCCGATATGAATGGGTATAGGGTTTTTTCGGGAATGACAGTAGATATAACCATAATCTCTGAAGAATATAAGGATATTGTCATTATTCCGGAATCCTTTACAGTAGAAGAAAATAGCAAGTTATTTGTATTTAAGAAAAAAGGATTAAGAGTTAAAAAAATAGAAATTAAAGGAATTCCGTTTAATAATAATAAAATTTTAGTTAAAGATGGTCTTAAGCAAAATGACATTATTGTCAAAAATATTGGTAACAAAAAACTTACGAACAACGAAAAAATAAAAATACAGGAGTATTATGAGACAAAATGAAGTTCTATGAGTTTTTTATAGCTTTTCGTTATATGTTGGCTAATTTAAAACAATCTTTGATAATAATTTTGGCTGTGGGCATTGGAGTATCTATTATAATCTGGATACCATCCATTAATCTGTCATTTTTTAATGATTTGATTGATAAATCTGTTTCAAGCGCTGCCCATATTGAGATAACAAAAGAATTAGACACATTTGACAGGGATATAGAAATTCTAAAAAATACAGATAGAAATTTACTCCTTGTAGATCAGACTGTTACAAGAAAAAGAAATATAAAATCATACAGGGATATAATAAGGAAAATATTTTCGGTAAAAGGAGTAACGGGTTATGCCCCTTATACAAGCGGTCAAATATTTATAATAAAAGGCGCAGATGAGAAAGGTGTCTCTGCAAAAGGCATTATTCCTGAATTAGAGGTTAATGTGACAGATATTGAAAATGATATTATTAAAGGGAATATTAAAAATTTGGGGATTGACGATATTGTAATCGGCGTAGAACTTGCAAAAAAATTGAATATAGGTCTGCATGACAGAATAATAGCAACAGGTCCTCGAGGAACCAGTAAAAGTCTTAAAGTAACGGGGATTTTTGAAACAGGTCTTCGGGCAAAAGATGAATGGCAGGTCTATGTCAGCTTAAAAACAGGTCAAAATCTTTTGGAAATAGGAAATGATGTTTCGGGCATAGGAATAGCAGTTGACGATATTTATAAAGCTGATATTATTGCCGATAAAATCAAAAAAATCACAAATTTGGAAGTTACAAGTTGGAAAGAAGATAATAAACAGATTTTAGATCAAATTAATCGGTTTAGATTAATTATTGCATTTATTAATTTTCTCATTATTTTTTCAGCAGCATCAAGCATTACAAGTGTTTTTATTCTTTTAATTGCTTCAAAATCAAAGCAAATCGGAATTTTAAAATCAATGGGTGCCAAAAATTCCTCAATAATGTTTATTTTTGTGGCTCAGGCTATTATATTAAGTCTTACAGGTTTTACAATAGGCGTTATAGGGGCACAAGTGCTATTAATTTGGTATCAAAATATAATAAGTGCATCTCCTGAAACAATATTAGGAACAGGTATTCCACAAATTAAAATGAATTTTAACTATGCAATGCTTGCTTTTTTCTATTCAATTATAACAAGTTTAATTGCCAGTATTTTACCCGCATATCAGGCTGCAAAGCTAAATCCGGTTGAGGCTATTAACGAATGATTGAGCATGTTATTAAAACTGAGAATCTTACAAAAATTTATGAAGGGGTTGAACCTGTTTATGCTCTTGATGATGTAAATTTGACAATATATAAAGGCGATTTTATTTCTATTACAGGTCCTAGTGGCTCAGGAAAAAGTACATTAATGCATGTATTGGGGCTTTTAGATAGTCCGACCAGAGGAAAAATTTATTTTCATGGTCAGGAAACTTCAAAATGGAATGATGATGAAAAAGCAAAATTCAGAAACTTGCAAATAGGCTTTATTTTTCAAGCTCATTTGCTTTTGCCTGAATTCACTGCCTTGGAAAATGTTTTGATGCCAATTTATATAAATAGAGAAGTTACATCAGAAAAAATTAATTACGCAAAAGAACTTTTGAAGGTAGTGGGACTCGAAAAAAGAATGAATAATAAGCCATCTCAATTGTCAGGTGGGCAAAATCAGCGAGTAGCAATAGCAAGAGCTTTGGCCAATAAGCCGTCTGTGATTTTTGCCGATGAGCCGACAGGAGCTTTAGATCAAAAAACCAGTGATGATATTTATAAACTTTTTAGA
>JAQUYY010000022.1 GCA_028691575.1 Candidatus Gastranaerophilales bacterium | reverse complement strand
CGGCCTGGGTGCTTTGGTAGGCAGCGTAAATTCCCCTGCATCAAAACCTAGCAATTGAAAAATAGAATTATCAGGGACAATGGCTTTCATCTCATATGCCGTGCTGGTCTGCATGTCGCCGAGATAATAGAAACCGTCCGAATCAATCCAGAGATTCGCATGAACATCAATATCCCAGGTCTGAATATAACTATTAATATAATCCACAAGCTGCTCTGTATCATTCATATTGCATGCGGCAATATTGATTGCCGTGGCATATGTGACTCCATCCGCGCCTTTTCTTCTTAATTCGATTTGACATCCTTGACAATCGAAGCCTTGCAGAAGCGGCGGCGCAAAATCACGTTTCAAAAGAAGCGGCTCACGGAATAATTCTATTAGATTCAAAATATTAAATCCAATTATATTCTTCTGCAGTCTTACGTTTGGGGCTATTATGCCCTTGTAAATCAGGATTGCGTCTCGATATAGATATGCAACTCGATTATCAAAACCAATAAACTGAAACCAGACAACACTATAATCATTTGTTGTGTCTGAGCTGGCGAGATGAAATTCTTTTAAACTTTTATAATAATTACGACTCACAATTTCTAGAGTCGTAGAATTGATAACATTAATTTTAATCGCTTCCCCGCCTATCCAGATAACATCTCCGTTTGAAAGTCCAGTCGTTGATTCGACTGTAAACGTATCCGTTGCTGTATCTGTGTATTCGATGTCAGAAGTGAGATAGGTATACAGAGGGTTGCGGTTATAATACAGATTCCAGTATCCTTTTGAATTAATAATTCCCGCTTGCAGATCAGATATTTCGAGTGTTGAGAAAGCGGTGTCAAGATTGTAAGAAATAGAAATATCTCTGTCGATGACGAGGTCTTCAGACCAGGTCAGATCAGTGGATATTGTGCTCCTGTTTGCTGCGGATTCTCCGAGATGAAACGCATACGGACAGCCTGCTATTACAAGAGCAAATCCCCGTTGCGTCATGGTTCCGTAACCTTCACTAATTCTATTGTGAGAATATAATGATTTGCGGCCGCTGGGTCTTGTTTCTCATAGACGGGGGCATCTGGTTTCAGCATCAGCGCAAAGTCATAATCGGCAGTGCCGACATCTGAGCGCTGTTCGTAATATCTCATGCCGTCTGAGTAATTAACCCAAAAGGACAGGAACTCATCAAGTGAGGTCTGTGGTATAGCGTAGATATATATCGTCTTGTTATATGAGATTGTGGAATGTGATTTAATGGCGAAATTCCTGCCGTTGTGTGCCTGATGAATCCATTTCCCAGGTATCCATCCAGTGCTATTAACCTGCTCTGGTTCTGGTGAATAATAGACATAAGCACATCTGTTTTCTGCCGTCACCGTGGCGGCTGTTCCGAGCGTCACAAAACCGAGCAAGTCAAGAAGTGTGTCACCATCTTCTGCGAGCGTGACCGTGCCGTCGCTGTGATAGAAATATACATAGCCTGTATCAGAAACATGACAATGAAAAGTATTATCCAGAGCTGCTTGTAATTTTGTTTCTATTTCTGCTACTAATTCCACAAGCGAATCATAAGTTGCTTGTGTAATAGCGACATGTGTCGAATTACAATGAAAGCCATCGTTGCCTGAATCAATTGTAATAGGTAGCAAAAATACTGGTAATTTCATTGTCATGCGTTTGCACCTTGTTCTTTTGCGATATTATATATTAATTTTTTCAAGTCTCTCTGGTTCGGATATATTCCACCGGCGAAATTGACATAATAATTAATTGACTGCGGGCCTGCTACCGAAGAAGCCCTTTTCGTCGGTGCGGCAACTGCCGTTTCTGAAGCGGCTGATTGTGTCGCTCCTTTTGGAATGGATGCGCCGATACCCAGTGTTAGGGCTGCTACACCTGAAAAAACACCTGCGGCGGCACCGTGCGAAGCTGCCCCTTTTAAATCCCACATCGCCAGGCTGGCGATAGCCATGCCGCCCTCGAACAACGCCCGAATTAGTGATTCTTTTCCAATCGTCATGAAAGTATTTCTGAGCATCTTCTGGAGACTCTGACGTTGCCCCTCTTCGCCGTCTATTAGAGCAACAATATAATCACCCAGCCCAGTCGTAATCGATGACCAGGCGCTAGATGCGCTCTCCTTGAACGATGTTACGGCACCACCGAGGGCGTAAAAAGATGCAGTTATTTCTTTGTTTCCAGTTAGTACCTGCTTATAGGCGCCTTCGCCGTAGAATGTTTCCACCATTCCTTCCGAGAGCCCTAATTGTTGTAATTGATTTTCCCTTCCTTGCTGTTCTCCTGCAACCTGACTGCTAACCGTTCGTGCTTTCCCTTCTAATTGTTGCCGTTGCATTTCTAATTGTTGCCGTTGTTGACTTTTTATTTCTTGATATATACCCGCTTCGGTGCGTAACTGATCAATGTGTATTTGTTCTTGTTCAATTTGATACTGCTTAATTCGTGTGATTTCTGCAGCCATGTCGATTTCTTGCTGCATTAGTTCTTCTTCCGTGAATTCCATCACGTCTGCAGCTCTGCCTCTTCCGCCACCACTGACCGCCTGTCTTGTGCCTTGTGCACCTGTAAATACAGATGATTGTTGAGTGTAGTATCTTTGTTGTGCATTCATTACTTCTTCAGCTTGTTGTCGTGTTTGGTCTGAGAAAACGCCTCGCTCACCTGTCCCGGGTTCTTCGCTATATGCGTAATTCCTTAATGCCCCCAGGCCACGTTGTAATAGTCCACCTGGTGTCCATCTCCATATTTCCTTCAAATAATGCAAAAATGTTCCAAGACCAGACATCGACATTGTGATTTCATCCCTCATGTCTCGGACTGAAGAAGTCATTCCAGAAATACCTTCCGTCCCCTGTGTTGCACCTAATACAAGCGCTACAAGTCCTTGTGCGGCAACATTATTAATTTCTGTATTCAGCTCCTTAAATTGATCGGCAATTGACATCTCACCGCCATCACCGCCAACGGTGTCCCTTAGATCTGACATCAATATTCGGAATCGTTCTGTATCTGTTGATGCCGCTTCAAATTCTTCTTTCAGCCCTGCTGTTACAAAACCAACCTGTACCATGCCACGCATGAAAGAACCATTTGCGATTGAAGTTCCAATTTGATTGAGACTTTGTTCTACCGTTACACCCATTTGTTGACTGCGAGTAGTAATCAATCCGAGTAAGTCAGTATATTCTTTTTGTGATATGTTAACTCTTTCGAGAAGTATATTGCTCGCCTGTCCTAACTGCTCATATGAGTCAACCTGTCCGCTAGTCGCCTCAGTCACAAGGTTCATCATCTGAGTCGCTGATATGCCGTATTTTTCCGCTGACAACGTAAGCGTGTCTTCTGCTTCTTGATATTCTGTTATTTTTTGCATTGCTTGAGAAAAGACCTGAAAAGCACCCCGCATGACAATAGTGATATCTGACAGCCCAGAAAGCAGCGAACGGAAAGAAGATTGTGTTTGATTGAGATTCTGATTGAGATTATTTCCCGCAGCCGCTGTATTATTTACAGCATTTGTGTATTGCTGTACAGCTCTTGCGCCGCCATCCCAGCCCTCAACTCGCAGACGAGAAATTACTTCTTGTGTCTCGGACATTATGCTGCCTTCCTCATAGAAGATTTTCTGAATATTGCGTTTTGTAATTTCACTCGCATATTCATGACTGTTCTGCCAGAAAAAATACCAGGCAGATTTCCAGATATTGCAGCCATGCCCATGAGTGGCAATAAGACATTAGCTTGTAATTGTGCTTTTCGTTTTTCCCAAGCAGGAGCATTGTTCCAGCCAGTCCCATGCCTCATCCAGTGTGACTGCAGACAACGAAGATATACTCTGCCATGCCGTCTGAGTAATTCTCTTATTTCGCTCCAATTTTCTTTGTTCATCTTCTTAGGAGTCACATATATTGCTAGAGAAGATGATAATGACTTTGCGGCCTGACTCATAATAGAGCCTGCATTGTTCATGTAATCTTTCCCTTTTTTTCGTAAGGCGCGAATTATATAATTACCATTTATTGTTTTTTCTTTTCTGAATAATTTCTTCCGATGCCCACCCGTGATAATGACCTCATATTTTGATATTGCTTCCATGTTCTTTTTGAGATAATCCAATTCTTTTTTTAACTCTCGTAATCCAGAATGCTCTATTATTGCCGTTCGTGTCATATTTTTCCCATCACCCAGTCCAGGCCCTTTACCAGCAGTGCAACGATTATCCCAAGCATGACTGCATATTTTGTCAGACTATTTTCTATCTTTCCGAATCGTTCATTACATTTTTCTAACCGTTTCTCACAAGTCTGATGTATTCCAGTAGTTTCCGCCTTAGTTTCTGAAGTATCTTCTTCAAAAAATCCCAGACATGTTTCAACTTTTGCGACATGTAATTTTACCTCCGCAAGCTCATTTCTGAGCTGTATTTCAAGAGCGCTGATTTTTTCCTTTAATTCTTGTTCCGTCATTTTTTCTCTCTCGTTTTTGCGTGCTTAATGCTCCAATGCTCGTTCAGATTATCGAGCTGCTCTTGATATATAGACAACGCCGCCCAAAACGCAGTTAGTTTTTTATTTTTGATGCTGCGTAAAAATGTCGTTATATGCAGCGGCCCAAGCGGTGAGAACACTGTAAAGGGCTCTTGAGCAGAAGGACATTCACCCTCCCACCTGAATCGTGCTATCTTGAAATGTTCTGTCGGTCTTTCGTAAGAAGAAATAGTGCCGAATTCAGGGTTATAGCAATGATATTTATTCGTGCATTTGATATGTTTTTCAACAGCGTCATTCAAGTTTGCTATCTCCAGTCGCAGCCTGAGCTCGGCTGGGACGAAAAAAGCGGGTGTACAACACACCACCTAGCCATGCGATCATGTTAATTGTGATTTTTTTTCCATCAATCACGCAATCGGTTTTTATTTTTGCAAGGTGGTTAATCCAGGCTTCTGTCACAACATGATGACCGTATACACGCTCAAAAGAAAGTGACACACCATTTAGATGTTTTAGGCTCAATCTGATGAGCCAAATAAACGTAATATTGAGAGGGTTATTAATTTCTGGATTATGAGTCGCATCTTCGATTAGTGCCAATTCAGTATAATCAAGTTCTCTGCAGACAATCGGAGACGGTTCTGCACCCGATTTTAATATGACATCACCGGTTTTCATCCATTCTTTTGGGTCAGTTTTTTCTCTATCAACCGCGCTGTCTTCCAGCCATATATATTGTATATCGCCCTGATTTTCTACTGGTGGAGCTGTAAATCCGAATGCCATGAACTCACCTCTTTTTTTAAAATATCGCAATTCCCCATGCAGGACAGTCAAGATATGAACTGTCGATGACAGGGGAAAAAGTAAGTGATAATTGATGTACACCTTCTGAGTCTGGAAATTCAGGCAGAGCTGACAATTGGGCACTGTGCATACAAATTGCCATTCCGCCGTTTGTGTCGCAGTCTCCAATTTGAAGCGTGACATTGACAACTTTTTTGCTCTCTCGGAGAGCTTTCAGAGTCGTATACGAGGTAGCGTTGAGTTGCAGTGTCAACTGCAGTGCGCCAGCGGAATCTGTGAGATTTATGTCTGCAATACCATCAGGACAGTTCAGTCCGTAATTTTTTCCCAGATTAATATTGGGGTTGAAAGCGAAAGATTGCAGCTCATTGAAATATGTTCCATCAATTCTAACACGAGTAGAATGAGATATTATTAATCCGCTATCGAAATATTTGACTTTATATGCTCGTGTGGTCGGGCGGAGAAAGGCGTACCCGCCGATAAAATCGCCCTGTGCTGTAACTATTTTTCCACGTTCACCAGATACGGATTTCAAACCACACCGTCCAATGGCGATTGTCTCCTCAAAATCGCCTGTGAAAGCAGATAATCCAACCAAGTATCCTTCCCCGTCCAGGACTGGGGCAAAATTTAATCCAGCCACCACATCAACGGCTGCGGCCGGTATTGCCGACAAGGCAGGTAGAACATGTAATTCATCAGGTGTTCCAGAAGTCACTACTTGTTCAATTTGTGTGACCTCTCCTGCCACTGCGATTATATCGCCTGCTGAGAAATTTGCCCCCTCCCCATCGGTTATATCCAATTTCGATGTTGTGCTTGCAGCTCCTGTTATATCACTGCCTTTTCCTCTTCTTATTCTAAGACCCGATCCGAACACCCAGCCGAATGGGCACATTCGAGCAGTGACACCACTGAGAGCTCGCACGGGTAGTTTTTTCACACTCATGTCAACACTACCTTTCGAGTCATATATTGCTGCGGCATATTTTCCTATCGCTCCGATTAGTCCACCATAATTTCCTCGATCAATTGCCTGTGGTTCTATATCAACTGAGAGCGAACCTTCTTCGCAGACATAAGGCAGATATACATCACCCACAGCTGTATTGCCTGTTAATGCTGCAGATAGTTCGCCAGCAGCGGAAGCTGTAATATCATATGAGTTGTTATTATTTGTAGTTGCGACGCCCTCTATCATTGCGCCTTTAAAATAATCTACTGCTTCTGCGTGTGTTGCATCAATTACTTTTGTTGCAGAAGCTCCTGTATCATCAAGAAAAAAACAGGGGTTGTCTGCTATTTTTACGCTGTCGCCGTCTGCGGCTGCAACAGGACTGGCGTCAATGGTTAAGTCTTTTGTTGATAGAGATTTTCCAAGTCGCTTTACACCCTGATTATTGCCTGAGTGAAATTCTGCTACCATCCCACCAGACACACCAGTTGCGTCATCAAGTTTTACGACCTCGGTAGTACTTGCAGCGTCCGCCTGTGTGGTCAGCTTGTAGGTCGGCAAGGGCAAAAGCCCCGGTAGCAATATTCTAAACGCAGATGATTTCACTGCTGTTTTCATTTATGTCACCTCTTGATTTTCTATTTTTAGTTCGATGATACCTGGTATTATTAATTCTGAAAAACCAGGAGAATCACCAATAAAAGGCTCGTCTGATATGGCTACATTTTCGATTCCACAGTCACTGTAATCCGATACAATACTGAGAAAAGCCACAAGGTCTTTTGCCATCGTTTCGTATATTTCTGGATACGATGGCTTATTATACCTGATGATAAAATTCATTGAAAACCTGACAGGCACCTGAGATGCGAGATAATTTGAACCGACTATATTCAGATTTTGTGCGAAATAATACAGAGAGCGGTCAGTTGGATTATTCGTATAAGGAATAACCGCGAATCTTTTCTTCAGTTTTTCATCCAGCGCCTTGAACATTTATGCCTCATCAATCATTGTGTTCGTATCGGAATTCGCCGCAGTAAGTTGACCAGTCAGACATGGGAATAATATATTTGTCTGTCGGATCAACTATGTAATTTGTGTCTTCTGCTTGTTCTATCCATTCATGAGTACCAGTGTTGGCTTTTACCATTGCCAACACCTGTACCGCACCACATCGTGGTGTATAAGTGAGAGTATGAACATAAGTAGTATGAAAGCGAATAATTGAATCGATATAGAGATTGAATATTTTCGCACAGTTTCGGAGATATCCATAACCGACTATGTCGTCGATGGTCAATGTTGCCAGGCTAAGGGCCACATATTGCCACCCAAAGACAAGTGCCGGGAATGAAACATATTGAGCGCCTGTCGCTGTAGAATTGAGATATAATTTCACTTCAGCAGCATCAAGCGGTGTATCTGCGTATACCCATTGCCCTACTCTATTAGATGCTGACCAATTTTCTGTAGTGATGACATTGTAGCATCTATCCGTTCCAATCGCGTGTGTCGACTTGGAATATAATCTTATAGACTTCGCGCCTTTCTTCACGTAATCTGTGTCTGTGTTGAGTGTGCCTTCGAATACTGCGCTATCATCATTTTGATCCATATTGAGCGCTTCGCAAGTATCCTCAGAAGCATATCCAGTGTTGGCTTTCCCTGTTGCAAAAGGCTCAAACTTGAACTTTCCAAATATTGCATCATCATCTATGTTTGCTTTTTTTATTACTGCGCCACCTGCAAATCCAGGGCATTTCGTACTAATTCCATCACTCATAATTTTTTCCTCCTATAATCCCCGTGACCATTTCCCCACGGTGAAATATTTTTTTTCTGCAGCCTCATTTCCGTCTTCTGTTTTAATTTGTATGAGATTATTAACTTCGACCCATTTTTTGCTACGTTTCTGACGTATCGAATTAAGAATATCCACATAGGAATTATCCCTGTCTGAAAGTGATAAATCCATCAGCATTTTTTC
Organism: Candidatus Gastranaerophilales bacterium; assembly: GCA_028691575.1. Lineage (GTDB taxonomy): Bacteria > Cyanobacteriota > Vampirovibrionia > Gastranaerophilales > JAQUYY01 > JAQUYY01. The sequence continues at coordinate 5,934 of JAQUYY010000022.1, read as the reverse complement.
TAATACGTCATACATGAGAAGGGATCCAATTTCAGAAATATAAAAAGGCAATGCCAGCTCTTCTTCGGTCAGATGCAGAAAATTAGGCATTGTATCTTTATGTAGCGTCATGGTAATCAGGTTTTTGACATTGCGAAATCTGACAACCTGATTGTATATAGTCGGATATTCATCTCTAATTGTCGCTTCTGAAAGCGGAATATCAAGACCATTCGCATCAAGTACATACACAGAAAGATTAATCCCTGTGCCTTTGATTATGTATTGATGCCAGGCCACCACAGCCATAGGGATAGCCAGACTGGCAGCGGTCGGGTAGACGCTGTCGGGTGTTTCTCCTGTGCCTATTAATTTTTTCGGTGTGGCGCAGTAAGCATATATATCATTCCCGTCCACGGATTCAACCGAATTAAAATATCCGTTCCCTGTGCAGAAATTATCAAATTGATTGAGCGTGTGCGTTTCGATAGGAAATTTTCTATCACCTACTTTTACATCCGCAGTGAGTTCGAGCGGTGCGTTTGCCCAGGTCAATGTCGAGCTTGCGAATTCCGTTGATTCGGCATCTATATCATACCATTTAATCGTCAGATTCTCGCTCGCAGATCTGGGAATGAGCGATATATCGTAAGTGCCCGATGAGGGAATATATAATCTATCGAGCATTTTTTCTAAACCTCGAACCCAAGTTCATGACGAAAGGTGTATAAATAGCATATCGCAACGCATCAGGCAGGTCGCTATATGCAGCGGTTGGTTTCAGGATTAATCCCCCGTTTCTCTTTTTCCCCCATCTGTATCGCTTCAAGTCTTCGATGAGCTCAGTGTTGCCTTCGGAAAAAGTATGAATCTTGTCCATGTGGAATAATTGTTTTAGATGTTCGATACCTTCCACAATATCCTTGATAGCGGGTATCCACTTCAAGCCTCGCTGAAGGTTATAATTGCGTTTGAAAGTCTCGACTGTTTTTGCATTTGCGTTATCAAATATAATGCTTTTTGCATTGTATTTTGAGATGTATGATTTCATTAATTCAGCCCAGAACGGGTCAAGGAACGGAACTTGATTAGACTCAAATGATTCAAGAATGCAATAATCCGTAGATTCTAAGTCTCTAGGCTGATCGCTGTATGCTATCGCCAGGAGAGCCGTTTTACCCTCGTTTTCCCTGTTAGCGCTATATCCGATGTCAAGTGCAAGACCGACATATTCAGCGTTATTTAATGTGAGACTTATAATTTCTTCGGTCGGTTGCTCTACATGTTTGTTTTCATCGAACTCTTCGTATATGGACTCCGTGGATAGCTCCCAGAGTCCCTCAATTTCCTGATCATAGAGATATGAAGGTAGTTCGCCCTTTTCCTTTTCTGTGCCTTTTAGAAGTTTCAATTCCTGATCAATATTCGGAATGAATTTATTGTCCCGAACGTGAAAGAAAAATGTTTTTGCATAAGGCCGTTTACAGGCTTCTTTTTTGAACTCTTCGTGATTTTTTTCCCAGGCGGTGGACTGTTCTGGAATGCCGCTTTTTATTAGGTCGATATACCAGTTGTCGCCCTTCTTGATTGTTGTGTCGCTGATGAATATGCCTTGCTTGTCTATCAGCGCAGGCCTGATTGTTTGCTTGTATATCGTTTCTTCTAATCTCGCCAGCTCAGTACAGAGCACTACATCAAGACCTTTCCCCATGATGCCCGCTTCATTACCTGCCGTGACGGTGTAGATACGGATGCCGCCCTTCAGATATATACCTTCTTTTTTGTTTGTTATGTCATAATCTTTCATGCGGTTCAGCTTTGAGAGCGTTAGAATCGCATTTAAATATTGCAAAGTTTTAATTAATAATTTTTCTTTCGGGGCAATAATAGCGCATTCAAGAAAGCCTTCATGCCCACCCCTGCCTTCGTAATCTATCCAGCCGGGCGCAATTTGACCACTGAGTATTTTCTGATCCCAGCGGTGTTTCATAGCATACAAAAACGCCAACACGGCTGCAAATGATTTCGAGCCTCGACGTGAGCCGTACAGATACACGAATCGTGTATCATTCCAATTTATGTCCTTCAACATTGATAATTGATTGTCAAGGAGACTAATATTTTTCAGCATCGAGAAGGGATGAGTCATGTTGTCGGGGAGCCACAACACCGTCGAGAACGTATCATTAAGACTCATCCCTTCTTCTCTTTTCTCAATGCCAGCCAGCTTTTCAGCTATACGGGTGACCTCGCTGGCATACTCAATATTTTCCTGCCTGCCGTAATTTCCATCCTGAGACTTTTGCTTACATATCTGTAACATGTCACCAATCTGAAATACTGATTCGTCAAGCAATTTAGAAATGTTAAGATGCTCAGTAGTCACTTATTTCTTCCCCTTTGCTTTTTGTTTTGTCTGTTCTGAAAGAGGCAGAATAATAGTTTCGGCTTTTTGTATAATTTCTTCAGGTTCGGGTTCAGATTCGTCAGGCGGCAATGCCAGCCAGCTTTTCTGTCCCCATCTCTGCCATACCTGTCCAGCTTCATCGAGACGACATTTGATTATGTCACCGTCTTTCGGTGCTATTACCCGATTCTCAATTACTAATTTTCCTGTTACCTTGGCTATAAAGCTAGCGTTTTTTTTTGCGGATTCAGGGGGAGAGAATAGGAATCTGCATTCCTTATGACCGAGGCCGTTTGTGAGGCAATATTGCAATGCCAGCGTCCGTTCCTGCTCCTGAATAAAATATATTGCTGCGAAATTTCTCGTTGTCTTTAATTCGTCTACGACAGAGAGAAGGCGCGGCATATTATAATTTTTCAGCCAATCAGGCATGGAAGGCTCTTTGCCTTTCAATTGTGATTTTTGCATGAATTTTGAATTTTCTAAGCCCATGTAATAGCTCCTTAATTAGTTATTAATGTGTCCTAAGAGGGCCTGACCTCTTACTTTTTTTATCACATAGCATACCTCAACTGTGCCCTCGAACACATATTGAGCATTGACGTTGCTGACTTGTTCAGCATCCATCTCCGGGCCCGGCATGAAGTAGACATGATGTTCTGTCAGATCTAAAAAGTAGAAAGAATTCAAGAGCGGATGAGTCCCCTGGTTTGAATTGATGAACCATATTGGGATATCATTGAACCATGCTTCGTTGGGGTTTGCACCAAGTGAAATTCCTGCGGGCGAGCCCGCGGGATTGTTAGTTCTCTGTTGTGCTGATCCTAATGCTTTTATGTTGCTGAACTGTTGTGTAGCAGTTACGAGATATCTGTTTGGCCCGACAAAATCGTAATTGAATATTGTGTCATAGCAATCATTCAGATAGTCTATGTCCAAATCTCTATTGCTCACATCATCATTCACGTATGGCTGCCACCAGGCATTAGCTCTGTCAATACCTGCGTAAGTTCCTGTTGCAAGGGACAGGCCGGTAGCAAATCCACATAACTGTCCAGAGCTACCAGAACCGTTGATCAGATGTTCTGCGATTGATTTTATCAGCGATGAGTAAGCCAGACGTGTTTCTTCTGCTATGTTATAGAAAGCTAACAGGGGGTCTTTTTCAATAGCTTTTTTTAGTTTTTTTGTATAACTCCATTTCACCCCATAAGTTTGTGTTGTCATTGCTGCTTTCGCTTTAGCGGGTGTGCCGTCGGTTATAGTGCCGCCTTCTGAAGTAATTGGCCCTGCGTTGCTATTTTCTGCATAGTTTACCATCCAATCAATGCCGCTTCCATATTCCTGAACGTGTACATTGCCGAGGGTGTTTAATTTACCTAACAGCGGGCTACCTTCGAGACATACATTTACGGCCTCTTGCATCAGATATTGATGCACTAATGCAAAACCACTCTGCGTTAATACTCCCATGATTATATCCTCCTAATCATCAATTTTTATATCCAAGAGCCTCGAGAAATATTTTTTGTGCCGTGTCCAGCACATCGTTAATTTTTTTCGGCTCTGGTTTTTTCTTGCTAAATGCCTGAGCAATGAGCGACTCAGGCGCTGGTTGTTGTGCGGCCTGTGCCTGTTTTACTGAAAACATATTTGCTTTTTTTCCATATTTTTCAATCTGTGTTTTTATGAAGTCAGGGACAGGAATTTCCTTGTTTTCATCCGTCATAATCACGATTGAACCCTCCGGGTTAATTTTGAACTGAGCTGTTTTATGCGATTTAAACCCGTGGGCATCAAGAATTAATTTTGATATTTCATCTTCCACTCCGCCCATCTTTAGAGATTCAGATATCTGTGTCTTGGTGTTTTTGTATGATGTTAATAATGAGTTTTCAGCTTCCCGCTGCAGTTTATCTTCTGTATCTTTGAGTTGTTGTCTGAGCGCTCCTGTAGCTTTCTCGATTTCAGCTTTTATAATTGCTTGTATATCACCACCACCGCTGCCCTGTTGCGGTCTTGGTTCAGCATGTGCAACTGGTTCTGGCTGAATAGTTGCAGGCTGAGAAGTCTGCGTTGTTGTCACTGACTGAGACTGAGTTGTCTCAGCCTGTGGCGGCTGTTGATTATTGGTTGGATCTGGCATTATTTTCTCCCTCATTTATAGTTTCAGTCGGCTGCATTGGGCGTTGTTTGCTTGTTGCGCCGACAGGTATTTCTGATGTTAATTTTATATATTTTATTTCTGCAATTTCTTTCAGCTCAAGAATTGAGCAGATTTTTTTCCAGAACATGTTTTCACATTTAGATATTTTTTTTGCGAGTCGATTGATTCGCTGAAATTTATCTGAGCTCTGCAAAACAATAGCCAATCCAGAGTGTCTTTCTTGAATTCTATCCGTCTGACTTTCTACGCCCGATAGCTTGAATAATAACTCTTCTATATGAGTGAGATATTTGTCTAACATATCAGACGGCACAGCGGGCGGCGAGATGAAGTCGGGTGCATTTGTGCCTTCTGGATAGTATATTATGGAACTATTTCCGAGTTCTTTTTCTTCATCCTTTTCTGCTTGTGACAAGTCGGTTGGCTGTTGATATCGAAGAAAAGAAAAAGTCATATAATGACAGTAATATGTGAGAAGCGACAGTCTGTTGTAATGATCCTTATTCAGAAAACAAGCGTCGTAAACGGGACTGTTGCAGAGAGACGGCTTGCTCCCAAAATATAGAAATATATAATCCCCTTTTATCCTTTCTGTTGTAAGTAGTGATGCGCCTTCGCTCTTGAGCAATGTCGGCTCAGACGTAACGGGGTCAGGAAAAAATTGGTTTGGTGTTAATAGTGTTAATTTTATTTCATTATCCCCTGTGCGCTCTATAGTGATGAGAATCATCGAATAGAGTAGAAGCGGATTAATGTACTGCTCGAAGTCTATTATTTTTAATTCATCGGGCAACTGAATATCAGACTGCTCTCTTGCCGAGATAACATAATCCTCATAATGCTCGACGATGTATTTTACCATGTTTATGTAAGTCGAATCTTCAAGACGAGCAACCCAGTCTGAACCATCTTCTCTTTTGTACTGCATTAGATATGATGCGAGAGGCAGGCCTGTACGAGGTGAAAAATGAGAAAGATTAGACGGCAGAAAAGTATATTCTGAACCGCCAGCATAACTTCTTCTTAAGAATTCCGCTGTGCCATAGTGCAGATTTTTCTCATCCAAAATGAACTGTTGCACAGTTCGTAATGAGTTCGGTGTTGTCATGCTTTATCCTTTAATTTTTCAGCCATCTGTTGCATTTTCGTGATAGACTGAACGATGTCCCGAATCTCTTTTGATTTTTGAATTATGTCTCCTTCTTTGTCTTTTCCAGCACAAAATGAATTAAGATTGTTCGTCAGATTTTCAATGATTTTTTGCGTTCTTTCCAATCTGATTTCATCAGCAGATTTTTTTGATTTTGATTTTTTCCTTACATCCTCGCCCATTATGCTTTCTCCAAAAACTTCATGCGCAAAAAAAGGGTAATTATACAAC
>JAQUYY010000258.1 GCA_028691575.1 Candidatus Gastranaerophilales bacterium | reverse complement strand
TTTTTCACTTTTAATTTTTGAGATAATCTAATCAAGTTTATTGTTCCAATAATATTTTTTTGATATTTTTCTGAATTTATCATAGATTCTCCGGCATCTTTTAATCCAGCAAAATGCAAAATAATATCAAAATGTTTATTTGAGGTTATCTTTTCTAATTTTTTATAATCAGTTATATCAACTTTATAAAATTTTGCTCTTTTATCTACAAATTTTATTTTTCCTTTCTCTAAACTATCCAAGACAGTTACTCGATAACCTTTATCCAAAAGTTTTTTAGTCGCCAAACTTCCTATGTATCCAGCTCCTCCTGTGAGTAAGATATTTTTCATTATGAAATAAGTTTTGTTAAAACAAGTTCAAGTGGCAATTCTGGAATATAAGATTTTGCTACCATATCATAATAAGAAAGTAATATAAGCAATGTCTCAGAATTTATTTTTGAAGATTTTTTAAGAGCCAAACCTTTAATAAAATTAAAATCCGTGTCGGTCATTTCATTTTGCAACTTTTCTTCTGAGCTCTTTAAATTTCTCAAAAGTAGTACTGAGCGCATTTTATGAAGAACTAATTTAAAGTAAATCAAAGTATCTATATTTGCCTCTGTAGCTTTTGATATTACACCTAGACCGAGTTCAAGATTATTCTCGTCTATTGCTCTTATAAAATCGTTTACGAGCTCAGATTTTGGGGCTCCTGTAACAAGTTCTACTTCTTCTGGGCTTATCTTTTTATCTTTTGAAGCACTCATTACTTTTTGCAAAATACTTTGTGCATCACGGAAAGATCCATCACCTAGTAGTGCTATCAAATCTGCAGATGAAGTTTCCAAAGAAAAACCTTCTTTTTTTGCGATAGAAGATACAACTTCTTTCAAAACTTTCTGTGTAGGCTTTTTAAAAGAAAAAGTCTGACATCTGGAAATAATTGTTTCTGGGATTTTATTTACTTCTGTTGTAGCAAGAATAAAGACAACATGCCTTGGTGGCTCTTCAATTGTTTTAAGTAATGCGTTCCAAGCCGATTTTGAAAGCATGTGGGCTTCATCTAATATATAAACTTTATATTTTGATTCAAAAGGTAATGTATTTACTGAATCATTTAATGCACGTATATCATCAACTCCGGTATTTGAAGCTGCATCGATTTCTGAAATATCATTTATAGTTGTGCCAATTTCTTTTGCAAAAATTCTTGCAGCGCTTGTTTTTCCTGTTCCTCTTGAACCAGCAAAAATATATGCTTGAGCAATATTTCCATTTTCTATGGAAGATTCTAAAACTTTTATAATATGATCTTGTCCAAGAATTTCTTTAAATTTTTGTGGACGATATTTTCTATATAAAACTGTTTCTGTCATGGGTTCATTATAGCATTTGAGTATTAAAAATAAAATAAAAAAAAATCCGATGGGATTTGTATCAAAAAGAATCTTGATACAAAACATACCCATCGGATCGCGTTATTTGAAAAGGAAAAATAGCCAACAGTTTCCTTTTTGGGAGATTCTCTCCCGCGTTTTAGCACGATTTTTCGTGCGCGTTTAACAAAGAACTTTTTTTAAAATTTGACCAAAGCATCTTGGTCGTTTTTTGAAAAAGAAAGAAATTTTGGATTATAAGCTCTATTTCCAAAAATGCTTAGTTCTTTCCCTTCCTTCGCCGCGTCGGGTAATTTAACGAATTTTTTCTGTTACCTGCTTCATCCGCATCCTCTTATCTTCATTTTTCCTCCCCCTGCTTTTTTATCCGTCGATTTCCTGCGCTGTGCCGTCAAATAAATTTTGTTACGACTTCCATTTTAAACAATTTTTCTCCTCATAACATCCTCCTGTTTTAACGTCTTGTTCGTCTATTATTTCAAGACCGAACTTGGCTAATATCTTAGCACAACCTATTTTTTTGTCAATAGCTAAAATAAAATAAAAAAACCTGACAAATACACTTGTCAGGTACGACTAAGCCCATATAGGCCCGCGTTTTTTGAATAAACGTCAACTAATCTTCACGCAGGCCCAGAATCATGAGCAGGAGCATTCCGATTTTTTAAACTAAAACTAATTATCGGACGAGAAAAAAGCTCCTTACTAAAAAAACGGTCCCAAGTTTTAGAAAGTGTTGATAGAGGTTTTACTTTTGCTCTATCACTGCTCACAATCTATCACCCCCGCATATTAAGTTAATCTAATATAAATTTTAGTATAACCATTTTTTTTGTCAATAAAAAAATACCCACAAGTTCATGAAATTATCGCTTAATAAAGCAAAAAATAACTTCATGAACTATCTAGGGTATTTGTTAAAACTTATTACAGCTTTTACTTTGACACTTAGGCGACACCCTATCACAATATCTTGCTGATATTGATTTGGGATGTCAAAATAATTGTTGTATTTTAAAAAGTTCCGAACCCAAAAAACTTGGGTTACCGTATTTGGTCATGAATCCTCCTTTATCAACGAACGACAAAATGAATATTAACACAATTCTTTTGTCTGTCAATTTTATTTTGTATCTTTATTACTTTTCAAAAATGCTTTAATTATTTCTTCCGCCTCTTTCCTATTCTTAATTTCCATAAGTTTAATTCTCAAATCTTTTGCGCCATCAAAACCTGTAACGTAAGCCTTGAAGTGTTTTTTCATATTTTGAAAATTTCTGTGACCTAACTGTTTTTCATAAAGTTTAATATGCTCCATAAGAACTTTTAATTTTTCTTTGGGTTTAATTTTTTCATATTTTGTTTTTGAATCCCGCCCACTTGAATAAGTATTCGGGCAAGCAAAAAACCAAGGATTACCAAAAATTCCTCTACCTATCATCACTCCATCAAATCCTGTCTTTTTTGCAAATTCTTTTCCTTGTTCTAGACTTTTTATGTCTCCATTTGCAATCAACACCACTTTTTTATTATATTTTCTTACTGTATTAACAATATCTTTTGCAAGCTCAAAATGTGCAGGAACATTAGACATTTCTTTTTTTGTTCTCAAGTGAATAGTCAAAGCTGAAATATCTTCATTCAAAATTTTTGGAAGCCATTTTTTGTATTCAATAACATTAAAACCTATTCTAG
>JAQUYY010000257.1 GCA_028691575.1 Candidatus Gastranaerophilales bacterium | reverse complement strand
CCTCCGCGGATCTTCAAAGAGCGGTTGCCGAATACGTCCCAGTTGAATCCGATACGCGGAGAAACCTGGAGTTTTGGTTTGGGCCATTTACCGGTATCAACACTCTTGCCATCATATTCTATGGCATAAATGGCATTGTTTCTCATCAGGTCCTTATTGTTGAAAATGATTTCATCAAGACGGACACCGTAATTGAGTTTAAAGTTGCGTCCTATACTCCATTCGTCTTGCACGTACAGTCCAAATTGGTTGAAGCGCACGCGGGCAGCCGGGTTTTGTTCGCCGTCATAGCCATAAGTCAGGGCTACCGTTTCAGGAACAGCGCCGCTCAGGAAGTCGTCCAAACTACGGTAACGGTAGTAACCCGTACCGTTTCTCATATAAGAGTTGTCGGCCATCTGGTATTCGAAACTCAGGCCGGCGGTAATTTTGTGGTTACCCTTATACAAGGTAATATCGTCCTTGGCGTTGATCACGGTGTTGTGAACCCCGTTGTTCCAGGTAAATAGCTCGTAACCGGCCGATATGTAAGGAACAATCGCCTGGGTGAGTTTTCCGTTGTCTACCGTGTACCCTTCCAGAATGTCAATGAAGGGGAATTTAGCAGAATTGGATCCGCGGATATCATCAAGCTGCGAATAGGTTATAAGCAACTGGTTGGAAACATTGTCTCCAAAACGGCTGTTAAGGTCCACAGAGACGGAATTCACTACGTTGTCCATAGAGTACATGGAATTGGCAAAAGCCATGGAATACTGTCCCAGGCGGCTTTCCGTGGTACGTTGTATACAGTTGGAGGAAGACGCGTTGGTGTTATTCCAGCCCCTGTTCAATGTGTAGTTGTAACGAATGGCAAGGTTGTGGTTCTGGCTGATATTCCAGTCCAGGCGGGCCAGTATCTTCATGTTACTTTCATTGGCCGGATAATCGGTATAGGAACCGGTATCATAGCCGTATTTGCTCATTAAAAAATCAGAAGCCCTCTTCATATCGGCCATGGTGGTGCGGGATATGTAAAGGTCTGTATTGGCCACTCCGTCAACTGAAGGCCTCCAGCGGTTTACAATGGTGGGTGTCTGGGTGTATTCATAGTTGACAAAGAAGAAGAGTTTGTTTTTGACAATGGGACCACCCAGCGTAACCCCATAGGTGGTATTGCGGTCAATGCCCCTGTCGCCAAGTTCTACGCCGTCAACTGTGTTACCCCGCATATTTTCATTGCGGTGATAAATATAGGCGCTTCCTCTCAAAGTGTTGGTACCTGATTTGGTGATGGCGTTGACTCCACCGCCAATGAAGTTGGTCTGACGGACATCAAAAGGTGCAATCACCACCTGAACTTCTTCAATGGCATCAATTGAAATTGGGGTGCCGCCACCTGGAAGGTTGGAACTCAGACCAAAGTTGTTGTTGAAGTTGGCCCCGTCCACTGTGAAGTTGGAGGAACGGCCATCGCCGCCGGCAAAGCTCATGCCGCTGCCCCCGTAGGGCGAAAGTTTGGCAACGTCAGTTATGCTCCTGCTTATGGTAGGCAGACTCTGGATGTTCTGGTTGGTAATATTGGTAGAAGAACCAAATTTTTCTCCTGCAAAAGCAGATGAAGCAGAGGCCACTATCACAATATCTTCCAGCTGGAATGTCTCTTCCTTGAGTTCAGCACTTAAATTGTATTGATCTCCAAGTTGAAGAGTAATGTCGGTAAAATTAATAGTCTGGTATCCGATGTAGGATATTTCTACCTTATATGGGCCTCCGGGACGCATCCCTTGAATTGTATAGCGGCCATCATTATTGGTGATGGCTGCGTACATAGTCCCTGAAGGCACGTGGGTAGCTACCAGGGTCACTCCTGCTGCAGCTGCTCCGGCCTCGTCGGTGATTTTGCCACCAAGAGACGAGGTGGTTACCTGCGCGTAAGCACCCACACTCAGAAAAATTAACGCCACAAAAGCGAGAAAACATTGAATTGCTTTTTTCATAGATGTTTATTTAGGTTGTTATAAGTTACTATACAGGATTCAAAAAACAGTGCAAATATATTACAATTTATCAATTCAGGCCCCAATCCCCGGGCTTGCAGGATGCCTCAACCGCCTCTTCTGTGTTATCGGGCAAATTGTGGAAAAAATCAAAACCCGTAAGCGTTTCCATATCTTTAACGCTTTTGGCGTCGGCTGCGGTTGGATAGGCTGCGGTATAGGCACGGTTCTCGTACCAGAAACCAATGGCGGAATACCCCCCGTTCTCTGTCTGGCTGGCTTTATATTTCAACAAAACTTTATAATATATCTTGGGAACAGCCACCTTGTTGCCATTGTTATCTTCAACGTAATCTACATTTTGATTTTCTTTGGTTTTGATCATGGCCCCGGTAACCACGTACACTGTGTCACAGGCCTGGGCCCATCCCCTGATGTAGACTTCCAGGTTGCCCCACAGGTTTTGATTCAAAGATCCGTTTTGCGCAGTCAGGTTGGTAAAATAAAAGGTGCTGGCATTGACATCATCCGAGTAGAGGCGATCTGCCGAGGGTAACTGGTGTCCCCTGTCGTAATTGGAACTTCCAAAGGAATAAAATAAAACCGGCTGGTAGCGTTTGGGAACCTTAGGGTTGTAGTTCCACGAGTCTGTACGGCTCCCGCTGCCCATAATCTCCCGGTAAAGCGGGTAAGCCACCCAATGGGAAAGGCGGTTTTGCGAATCATACCAGAATGCGTAATTGCGTACGCTTTTTCCCTTCACCGAGGTCATGTGTGATATATAGGCAAATGCTTCCTGCTCCCGGACCACGGGCAATTCCATCCAGGCATGCACCGGATCCGAAACCAGTGCTTCAAAGGGGCTTTGTGTAATATGTAGTGTTACGGTTTTCTGTAAAACATCGGTATCGGTTGTGGAAAAAACAATGTCTGCGGTGCGGGATCCGGATAAGGAGGGGTTTTGCGTATAGGTAACCGTAACCGGCGCAGATCCGCTTCCCGAGGCGGGTGAGACGGCAAAATTATCAGGGTCTGAAGAAGCGACGGTCCATGTAACGTTAGCAGCCAGGGAGACAGTGAATTGCCCTGCCTCACCGGGGACTTCTTTTT
>JAQUYY010000021.1 GCA_028691575.1 Candidatus Gastranaerophilales bacterium | reverse complement strand
CAATGAAAGAAGTTGTTGTAAAAGGCGGATTTGGAACTTCAGTAACCCCTGTTTCTCAGTTTTACTTCCAGCAAGCATTTAACAATGTAATGTTTGGTCCTTGGAAAAAAATTGCAGACGGGTATGGAAAAATGGTTCTCGGCTATTTTGGAAAAACTCCTGTTGCACCTGATTCAGGCATTGTTAAAATTGCTTCCGAGCAATTAGAGTTAGAACCGACAACAAGAAACCCGATTGATATTAATGATGAAGACCATAAAAAAGGTATTGAAGCCGCTAAGAAAGTTCTAACGGCAGCAGGTCTTGAAATTAATGATGAAAATATCTTTATTGCAGCAGCTTGTAAAGAAAAAGGTATCGCCTACTTAAAAGGAGAAGCTACTGTTGGTGTTAGAAAAAATGTTGTAAAAAAAGCTTCTTCAGAAGTGAAACCTGAAGGATATACGGTTTCTGTTAATGATAAACCTTATTCGATAGTAATAGATGGAAATAAAGCTATTGTTAATGGTAAAACATATGCTATTGATGTAAAAGAAGGTATAGAAAGCGGGAATATTTCTCCGACTGATAAAAGCAAAACGGCTTCTGAGGCTTCAAAATCAGTAAAAGCTCCGTTGCCGGGTAATATTTTAAGAATTAATAAAAAAGTTGGAGATTCAGTTAGTAATAGTGAAACAATTCTTGTATTAGAGGCTATGAAAATGGAAACAGAAATCAAAGCTCCTTGCGATGGAACAATTTCATCAATTTCGGTGTCTGCCGGTGATCAAGTTAACTCCGGTCAAGTATTAGTATGGATTAATTAAGAGAGGGAGTTAGAGAAAGTGGATTTATTAAGCGCATTACAAGAACTAGGAAAATCAACGGGTTTTGCCAATTTAACAGTTGGTAACATAACTATGTTGGCAGTTTGTTTATTGTTATTATGGCTGGCAATAAAAAAAGAATTTGAACCGTTGTTGCTATTACCAATTGGTTTTGGCGGAATTCTTTCAAACATACCTGTTGCTGATATAGCAGGTCCTCATGGATTTTTGGGAATTATATATGAAGCAGGTATTCATAACGGATTATTCCCGTTATTTATATTTATGGGTGTTGGTTCTATGACAGATTTTGGTCCGTTAATAGCACATCCGAAAACAGCTTTGTTAGGTGCTGCGGCTCAGTTTGGTATATTTACTACATTACTCGGCGCTTTAGCATTAGGGCAGTATGCAGGATTTGAATTTGGTTTAAAAGAAGCTGCTTCTATCGGTATAATTGGTGGTGCTGACGGTCCTACCGCTATATTTTTAACCTCAAAACTTGCTCCTCATTTATTAGGTGCAATCGCAGTTGCTGCATATTCTTATATGGCATTGGTTCCTATTATACAACCACCTATAATGAAGGCATTAACTACTAAAAAAGAAAGACAAATTGAAATGAAACAGCTAAGACCTGTTTCTCAAAGAGAAAAAATCATATTCCCGTTATTAGTATTGGGTTTATGTATTGTATTTCTTCCCGATGCCTGCCCTCTAATAGGTGCATTGACTTTCGGCAATTTATTAAAAGAATCTAAAGTTGTTGACAGACTTTCAAAAACAGCTTCAAACGAGTTTATTAATATTGTTACTATTCTTTTAGGATTAACAGTTGGTTCAAAACTTCAGGCAGATCAGTTTTTAAGACTGGAAACACTAGGAATTCTTTTATTGGGCTTAATTGCATTTAGTATTGGTACAGCTTGCGGCGTATTGTTAGCTAAGTTAATGAATCTTTTATCAAAAGAAAAAATCAATCCATTAATTGGTGCAGCAGGGGTTTCAGCAGTTCCAATGGCATCAAGGGTTGTAAATAAAGTAGGCTTGGCTGAAAATCCATACAACTTCCTATTAATGCATGCGATGGGGCCAAACGTAGCAGGTGTTATTGGATCAGCAGTTGCAGCGGGAGTTTTACTTGCTATTGCAGGATAAAATATTTAGATTATAATAACTTGTTAATGAGGCAAATTATAAAGAATTAAGGAGAAATCTATGACAACTATCGAATTTTACAAAAACAATGAATTGCTTAAAGCAACCACATCGGCTGCTAAAGCTACTATTCAAGCCGGGTTTTACGGCAACAATGTTGAAGAGATTAAAACTGTTTCTGAAGCGTATAAACTGGCATTGAATAGCCCGGGAACTGTTGAATTAACAGGCATGCCTATTTTTGAACCTGAAAAACAAGGTTTGCCAAAAAATTCAAACCAATTATTATTTAACGACGGTGCTGTTGTCGGAAGATGTGCTGCGGCAAGAAAAATCGTAGGAACGCCTGATTGTGATACAGCCAAACTTTTACCTATTATCAGAGAAGCTGTCTATGGTACAAGAAGTAAATACATGTACCATGCACAGTCAGTTGTAGGATTAGAAAATGATTTCATGGTAAAAGCCCATCTTTGTATTCCCGAAGGGTTTGAAAATGTTATGCTTAGTTGGATGTTAAATTTCCAGTATATTAATGAAATGTATTCTGAAATGTATTCTCAATCAAGGGAAATTCCTGAAGGTGATTTATTTATATTTTCAGATCCTGACTGGACACATCCTGATTTTCCATATGGTTTGACATTCTTTGATCCAAAATATAACTGTGCTGCTATTCTTGGCATGAGATATTTTGGGGAACATAAAAAAGGTACATTAACACTTGCCTGGGGTGCAGCAGCCAGAAATGGTTACGCATCTTGCCATGGCGGTTTAAAACGTTATAACCTTGAAAATGATAATAAATACACAGTAGCTGTATTTGGACTTTCAGGTTCAGGCAAATCTACAATTACTCACGCTAAACATGGTAATAAATATGATGTAACCGTGCTTCATGATGATGCATTTATTATTAATGTTCATGATAAATATTCGATTGCCCTTGAACCTGCATATTTTGACAAAACTCAAGATTATCCGATGGATTGTGAGGATAATAAATTTATTCTTACACAACAAAATAACGGCGTGATTATGGGTGAAGACGGTAAATTATACTCTATTACCGAAGATATGAGAAACGGTAACGGACGTGCTGTTAAATCTAAATTATGGACTCCAAACAGAGTAGATAGAGTAGATGAGCCTATTAACGCTATTTTCTGGTTAATGAAAGATCCTACAATTCCTCCTGTTTTAAAACTTAGAGGAGCTTCTTTAGGAGCTGCAATGGGTGTTACATTAGCTACAAAACGTACTTCAGCGGAAAGATTAGCAAAAGGCGTTGATCCAAATGCTCTTGTTGTTGAACCTTATGCTAATCCGTTTAGAACATATCCTTTAGAAATGGATTATACAAGATTCAAGCAATTAATAGCAGATGGAGTTGATTGCTATATCTTGAATACAGGCGATTTCATGGGTCAAAAAGTTCAGCCGAAACATACTTTAGGTATTGTTGAAGCTATTGTTGAAGGTCAAGCTCAATTCAAACAATGGGAAAATTTCTCTGATATTGAAATTATGGATATTGAAGATTTTAATATTGATATGAAAAACAAAGATTACTCTGAGCAATTCATTGCAAGAATGAATGACAGAGTAGAATTTGTACGTTCAAGAGAAGTTGAAAAAGGCGGAATAGATAAACTTCCTGCCGATGCTTTAGAAGCACTTTCAAAAGTTGTTAATGAAGCAAAAAACTTAGCTTCTGTATAACTTATAACTTATAAAAATTGGCAGATGGTTATTTATTAACTATCTGTCATTTTTATTGCTTTAAATAACCTTAGTAAATAGCTACACAGTGGGTAGATAGTTAATTTGATGTCTATATAATATAAAAGCAATAAAGGAGAAGTTTATTTTATGGAAGAATTGATTAGAATACATCCTCATGATTATTTTTTAGTGAAAGCTGAGACAATGGAAAAAGCTGAAATTAACTGGGAAATTGATTTTTGCCCACAGGAAATCAAACTTTTGGGTAGATATTCTTATCCTCAAGAAGGGGTAAAAGACGAGTATATTGGAGAAAAAGAGGATTTGATATTTATTTTTAGAGCAGAAGCCGAAAATATTGGAAGAAAATATGAAATCAAGTTTCATCAGACGAACTCAAATATGCCGGTAGAAATATACGGACCGGAAAAGGTTGTGGTTGAAGTTATTTAACGTTCAACTTTTACGGCTAATGTAAACAATGTATTTAAATTATTATGCTTTTAATTTATAATTAAGATTATAAAATCTTACCTAATGGAGAATAGCGATATGAAAAATCGATATGGATTTACTTTAGCTGAAACATTAATAGTTATTGCAATAATCGGAATAATAGCAAGTATTGCCATTCCGACATTGTTTGGTACAACAAGTGATGCGGAGCTAAAAGCAGCGTGGAAAAAACAATATTCAGACCTGTCACAGGCAACAATGATGATTGTAGCTGATAACGGCGGAACTTTAGCAGGAGCTTTCCCCGGAGATACAGCAGGAAGTGAAGATTTAAAAAATGCATTTGCTGCAAAATTAAATATAATAAAAGATTGTTCCGGGATTTCAGCTTATGGCGGGACAGGAAGCGGAATAAGTTCCGAAGGCTGTTGGCACAGTGGGGCAAATAGCTGGCAATATTTAAATGGTACCGGGAGGGGAAGTGAATTATCTCCGGGATTAATTTTAAATAATGGCAGTTTAATATTGTTTTATCTTAATAAATCAAACTGTAGTCAAGCAATTGGAGACTACACATTTTGCGGTCATATGTACGTAGATATAAATGGTTTAAAAAAACCTAATACTATAGGAAAAGATATTTTTTTAGCAAGTATAACTTCAAATACACTTGTTCCTTGGGGAGCAAGAGGGTCAAATTCCCCTGAAAGTACCTGCATAACAGGTTCAACTGCAACTACTAATACCGGTTACGGCTGTGCCGCAAAGTATCTGTACGAGTAATGTTAAAAATAAGTAAATAAGTTAATTTAATGTCATTGCATTTTTCACAATGACATTTTAAGCGTGCATTATACGCACTCGAAAACACTAAATGTTTTTATAAATATCCCGGATTAAATCAGAATACTTGTCCATAATAGAGGAGCGTTTGATTTTAAGTGTTTGAGTCATTAAACCGTTATTAATAGAAAATTCTTCTGTGACAAATCTGAAATCTACAATTTTTTCATAAGGTCTGAAATTTTCTCTGGCTTTAACTTTTTGATTTAACTCATTTTTAAATAGATTAAGAACGTTTTTGGTGGTTAAATCAATATTTTTAAGCTCGCCATTCCGGTAGGAATGTTCAAGCCTATCAAAATCAGGAACAATTAAAGCACTTAGAGCTTTTTCATCCTGTCCGACAAGTATAATTTGTTTGATAAAAGGGCTTTGCAAACATGCATCTTCAATAGGTATAGGTTCAATGTTTTCACCGTTTGAAAGGACAATAATATCCTTGAATCGCCCACAAAGAGTTAAATATCCTTGTTCGGTAAGCCAGCCAAGATCACCGGTATTTATCCAGCCATCAGGGCTTATTATATTATCAGTTGCATCTTTGTTTTTATAATAACCTTTCATGACCATATCACCTTTTGCAAGAACAAGTCCCTTGCTTTCAGCAGGCAATTCTTCAAAAGTTTCAGTATCAACAATTTTAATTTGAGTATTGGTTAAAGGTTGTCCAACCGAATATTTTACATTAGCAGAAGGATTGTTTACCGATAAGATAGGCGATGTCTCTGTTAAGCCATAACCGCCTATTAATCTTATTCCTAATGCTTCAAAGAAATCTTCGTATATTTTGCCTATAGCTCCGCCACCTGAAATACCTGCTTTAAAATCAACAAACCCCATTGCTGTTCGGATTTCGGAGTAAATTTTTTCATCAGCTCTGTCATGAATAGGTTTTAAAGAAGCTGCAGTTATTGCTGCTTTTAGCATATCTAAATTAGACGGATTTTGATTTTGTGAATCAAGTCTTCTGAGTATGTTACAAGCTTTTTTATAAACAAAACTTATTTTTAGCAGAGAATTTAAAACTCGTTGCTTTGATTTTGGCTGTTTTGAAAGGTTTTGATAAAATCCTTCATAAATGGATTCCCAAATTCTTGGCACAGAGGCTAAAATCGTAGGGTTATATTTTGCTAAATCTTGTTTGAAATTTTTGAGGTTTGTATAAACTAAAGTTGTTCCTCTTGAAATCAGGAAGTATTCAAGAGCTCTTTCGTAGGCATGCCAAATTGGCAAAATACTTAGCGAAACATCAGTTGGTGCAGGTGTTATTTTGTCAAAAATATTATTTATCTGGTGCAAAAGATTTTTATGCATAAGCATTGCACCTTTTGGTTGTCCTGTTGTCCCTGATGTGTATATTAATGTTGCCAAATCTTCTTTTTTAATATTTACGGGAGTATATTCATAATGTTTTCCAAAGCTTATAATTTCATCAAAAGAATAAATAGGCACAAATTCATCTGTTATATAGTTTGTTTTTCCACCCCATAAAGTTATAATGAATTTTAGAGGAATATTTATCAAATAAGGTTGAAGTTTGCTGAGAAGCTCCTGGTTCTCAACGATAAGAACGCTGCTATCACTATGTTTTAGAATATAAATGAGTTCGTCTTCAGAGGTTTGAGAACCACGAACAGCATTAGCTCCACCGCACATCATAACTCCCTGGTCGGCTATCATCCATCTTGCACCGTTTTCAGAGAAAAAGGATGTGTTTTCTCCTTTTTTAAGTCCTAAATATTGCAATCCTGAAGCAAAATTTAAAATTAACTCATGAGCCTGTTTAAAAGTTATTTTTTGGGTTGGTTTATGATGAGGATCATTAAAAGCAATAACATTTGGAAATTTTTCAGCAAGCATTTGCCACATTTGTGGAACAGACTGCATATTGTTTAGGTATTGCGTTATACTTTGACTTAGTTTACTGTTAATAAAGGCTTTATCTTGAACGCCAATTTTTTTTTCTAAAACTATCATATATTCTTCACCTTACTTGTGTTTTTATTTTACCAAAAATTTATTAATATAATAATATTGTAATATTTTTTTATGAAAAAATTTTATATTTATAAGGTTTTAAAGCAGCTAAAGATTAAAAGTTTCTTTATATAGAAGGTGTAATGAAATATTTTGTTACAAAAAGCAGGCTTTTTCTGTATTTGTTAATCGAGTATAATAAAAAAAGAATATTTTATTGGTGAATATATGAAAAGAGCGATAATTATTGTAATAGATTCAATGGGAGTGGGTGCAATGCCTGATGCTCCGATGTATAACGATACACTAAAATGCAATACATTGGGAAATGTTGCAAAATTTAATAACGGACTGAATTTGCCGAATTTGCAGAAGTTAGGACTGGGCAATATTATTGATGTTATGGGGGTTTCACCTTGTCAAAATCCGATTGCATGTTATGGCAAGATGGCTGAAATTTCAGAGGGTAAAGATACGACGACAGGACATTGGGAAATGGCAGGCTTGATTTTAGATGAGCCGTTTAAAGTTTATCCGAATGGTTTTCCTAAAAAAGTTATAGAAAAATTTGTGCAAAAAACCGGTTGCACAAATTTTTTAGGGAATTATCCGGCATCAGGAACTGCAATTATTAATGATTTGGGGCATGAGCATATAAAAACAGGCTTTCCGATTGTTTATACAAGTGCGGATAGTGTTTTTCAAATAGCCTGTGATGTTGATACGGTTCCTCTTAAAACACTTTATTCTTGGTGCGAATCTGCAAGAGAAATATTAAACGGAGAATATAATGTCAGTCGTGTTATTGCAAGACCATTTGAAATAGTAAACGGCGAATTTAAAAGGATTTCTAAGGACAGAAGGGATTATTCCGTTGCTCCTTATAAACAAACGGTTTTAAATGCAATTGCTAATTCTAAAAATTCAGTTATTGGAATAGGAAAAATTGAAGATATTTTTGTAAAATCGGGAATTACGCATGCCGTTCATACAGGTAGCAATAAAGAAGGGTTAGAACTTACAATTCAGGCATTGAAAAATAAACTTTGTCTTGATAATATATGTATTTGCGTGGATTATAATCACAATAAATGCTCAAAACAGCTTATTTTTACTAATTTGGTTGATACTGATATGCTTTATGGTCATAGAAATGATGCTATTGGTTATGGAAAAGCACTTGAGGAGATTGATGAATATTTAGGAAAAATTTTACCTTTAATCGGTAAAGATGATTTGCTTATTATAACTGCAGACCATGGATGTGATCCGACTGTTGACGGGACAGACCATACAAGAGAGTATGTTCCTGTTATGGTTTATAATCCTGAAATTGAGCCACAAGATTTAGGGTTAAGACCAACTTTTGCACAAATTGCGGATTCCGTTGCGGATTGGCTAGATGTGCCTTTTGAGACAATTAAAGGTTCTTTCTTGTAGATATAATAAATAACCCAAATTGCTACTAAGGAAAAATGATATAGAAGTTATGGGCAATTACAAATTCTAAAATTTTAAACAAAAAGCCTTGAATATTTGTAGCGTGGATTTTTTTAGGGAAAAGAGTTTGCAACTTAGAGATTGTGGTTTCTATATTCTTTCTTTTAGATTTTCTGTGATAATCAGAAAAAGCGTTTTTATCCCATTTAGCGGCACTTTTCTTAGGTAGCAACTTGAGTTATTTATTATCGGACATGAAATAATTTAAACATCAAATAATCTAAACAATCTTTCCTCAGCATCGTGAGCGTCAAATTCGTTGGTGACATTGTTTAAATCAATTACCATCTGATAGGCTTTTGCTGCTTGAGTTTTTTCATCAATCATTTCGTAGGCTCTGCCTTTATTATAATAAGCAAGAGTATAATTAGGATTGACTTGCGTTGCACTATTAAACATTTCAAGAGCTTTTACAGGTTCTTTCAATTCATCTAAATAAATAACACCAAGATTATTAAAGGCTATATCATTATTCGGATTTAATTCAACGGCTTTATTATAAGCAATAAGAGCTTCATCAATATATTCTTTTTCCCATAAAGCCATTGCCATATTAGAATAAACTCTTGGAATATTCGGATTCAACTTTATTACTTCACAATAGCTGTTTATAGCATTATTCCAGTCTTCTTTATCCTGATATGCTTCACCTAGGGCTATATGAGCATCTATATTACTTGAATCTAAAAGAATTGCGGTTTGATAAGATAAAATACTTGCATCAATATTACCTTTTACCTGATGATAAATTGCACCTAATGCTTGTGAAACAACCGATGTCCATTCATTATCGGGATTTATTTTAATAGCAATTTGATATTCGCTAATTGCATCATCATAATTTTCCATTTGAATATATGCATAAGCCAGGCTATTGTGATAAAAAGGATTATTCGGCTCTAAGGTCAATGCCCTTTTAAAAGCACTGACTGCATTTAATTTGTTTTCCATTTTTATATTTAAATGTCCTAATTCGTAGAATATTCTTGAATTTTCAGGTTCTAATCCGGAAAGCTGCGTAAAACAATTTGCCAATTCATCAACATCATCAGAATAATATTTTTGAAGAGTTGATGCTAATTTCGCCCATAAAACTATGTTTTCGGGAGAAGTTTTTAAAGCTGTTTTGTAACATTCTACTGCTTGATAAGGGTTTCCTTTTCCTAATGATATATCAGCCATTTTTGAGTAAAAGAAATCTTTTCTCCCTGTATCTTGCGCACCGTGTTTATATGTATCAATTGCATTGTCGTAGTTATTGATTTTTTCGTAAATAAGCCCTTGAAACCTGTATTTCAAGACGGAAAAATCCTCAATGAAGCCTCTATAGAGCATTTTTATTGAAGTATAATCAAAAATCATTAAAGATGTTCCGGTAATAAAATAATACAGCCATTGAACAGCATCATTAAAATTTGCAGATGTGTTTTGCATCTTTTTCATAAGACTTGAAGCTAGAGCTAACCTTGGTTTTGCCGATAAAAATCCTGCAAGGTTAATGGACATTTTGAATTCTTCTTCGGCTTCTTCAAAATTTTCTGATATTTTTAGAAAATAACCTTTATATAGTCTTGCCATTGAGGATTTTGGATTTAATTCAATAGCATTGTTGCACTGTTCAATTGCCGAATCCAAATCAATTTGACCGTTTTCCCACAGCAAATTTGCAAGCCTGTAATAAGGCTCATCTGCTCTGGGATTGAGTTTTATGGCTTTTATATAATAGTTAATAGCATTTTCTAAATCTTCCTTAGAAGATTTTAAAAGATAATTTTCATGTGATTGTTGAGCTAAATTTAAGGTTTCTTCTAATTTGTCTTTTCCCCTTAAAAGGCAGCTTTTTTCTACCTTTTGGTATATCATAATCAGTTCCTTTTCAGTAGACTGGAAAATTAAGCAAAAATGCTTAATTTCTTATTTCTCTCTTTCAAGGTATCGATCAAAATTGAAAAAACTTTAATATTTTCCATGTAAATCGTCAGCATGGTTGAAATTTTTTAAAACTTTTCGGGTTGTTTCAATATTATTGAATATTTTTCTAACTTTTTTCTTTGCTATTTCAATCATCACATTTGCCGGATAATGAGCTTGATTTATATCAAACAAAGCATCTAAAACAGCTTTTAACTCAAAAATTTCTATTGAAGCTTTTTTATTGATTTTTGCCAATTTTTTCTTTTTATTCATTTTTTGTTTCTTTTGTTAAGTTATTTTTAACATTTCAACACTATTTTTATATAATTGACACTAATTAGTGTCAATTATATGCTTTTTTTGTTTATTTGTCAATAAAATTGTATAATTAAATTATGATTTCACGTGAACAAGTAAAAATTCTTTTAGTAAAAGAAAATATGAGCCTAACTGAACTAGCCCGTCAAATGACAAAATTTACGGGCAAGGGTTATACTCAACAGGGACTTTCTAATAAATTATCTAGAGATACTCTTAGATATAGTGAAATTCATCATATTGCTAAAATTTTAGGCTATAAAATAAAATTTGAAAAAGAATAAGTTTTATTTAATTTAAATTATTTTAAATTTACTGTTGAAAATAAGCAATTTTATCAAATAATTCCAATATTTTATTTTCGTTTTCAGAACTTAGCCCATGTTGTTCTTTAAAATCAGCCATGGTTTTAAACATATCAATATAGTCTATTTTTTCATCATTGGAAGGAACTTTCCAGCCGGAAATACTAATGTTGGAGTTTCCTGTCTGTTCTTGGATTGTTTGAGCCAGTTTTTCTCTGTCAAAAGTAAAAAACATATGTTCTTTAAGAGAAATAAGATCGTTATCATAGAGTTCTTTTGACATTTGACACATCTGTTTATGATTCATTGATGTTACATCATATTGGCTTACAATATCACTAAATTTTTCCGTTTCAGATGAGCTTTCGTACTTGTCTATATTTGCTTGTTTTTCGGATTCTATTTTTTCAACGCATTGTTTTATTGCAGAATTTTGATTTGTTGCATACAAATTTCCAGTGATAATAGAACTAATCGCCATTTTCCAACCCCCAAATATTATTGATTTAGCTTTTTAGAATATCATTTTATAGGTTAGAAAAAATGGTTTAAATATATGAAATTAAAGTAAAATTATCTACAAGCCTGTTGCATCAATGGATTTTCGGAAATGATAATTGTATTTTTCGGATTATTTTGCGGGTGTAAAATTCCGCTAAATAAAGATGTTGTTTTTAAATAAAAGTTTTTCAAGCTAAATGCTGCAATTCCATGGTTTGGAGAAAATTCAGGAATTGAACCGTCTTTAGTAGAATAAGTTTGCGCTACTTTTTCATCCAACAGAGAACGGTTTTGTTTATAAAGATTTGATGCATAGTCCATTTCGGGGTCTTTAACGTTATCATTGTTAATTAGCCAAAATTTAACCGATTCTCTGTAAGCATCCTGTTCTTCTGTGATAGAAGTTAAACAATCCCTATCTTTTGCGTGGATAATTTCATGAACAAGGTAAGATGCAATTATTTTGGGATTTGCCCATGTATAATCATCGGTTACGACTATTCGTCTGTTATTATTTTCGTATTGAGCTATATTTGATTGTCCGCCAAGTGTATCGGTTTTATCGAAAACAAATGCAATATCCCGTACATCATCAACGGTTTCTTTAGGGAAATATTGAAATGCAAGATTTTTAGCTTCTTCCATATTCTTTTTGGCAGCATCATTTTTTTCTTTTTTAGCGAGAAAAGGGTTGCTTATAGCTAGTTTTTCATTTTCTAACTGTTTTAATTTTCTTTGTGCCAAGTCATATTTTTCATCTTCCGCTATAACTTTTTTATAAGTTTTTTCGGCTGTATTGAAATCACCGTTCAACTTATAGCAATCTGCTAAATTACAGAGAGATTCTAAATCATCCGGATTAAGTTTAATTAATTTTTCGTAAGAATTAATAGCATTTGGAATATCTCCCAAATATCTGTAGGATCTGCCTAAATTAAAGTAGACATCAGGATAATCAGGCTTTATTTCAACAGCTTTTTTGTAGCTTTCAATAGCTTTTTTATAATTTTGTTCTTTAAAATATTTGTTGCCGTTTTCTTTTAGCATTTCAGAAGTTTTCTTTGACACCATTTTATTTGAATTCCAAAAGGTATCAATTTGAACAACTTTATCTTGCATAGAATCAGTAGATGTTGCACCCGAAAAACTTTGATACGGCGTATTCAAAGAAGATTCATAAAAATTGATTATATTATTAACCTTCATTTAATAGTCAATCCCAAAAAACTTACATATAAATATAAAAACAAATTATAGAAAAAAATTGCCATTTTGTTAATTTTATTGAATTAAATATTTCAAACCCTCGACAAGTACAATCCCTGCTGCAATTGTTGCAAAAGTGACTGCAGGGAAAATGAAAAATAAAATTTTATTCATATTAGTTAATATCCTTTCGTTAACAAGTTGTTAATATTATAATAAAAACTTATAATAAGATAAATCATTAATTATTATCAGCATGAAAAGGAGTAAGGATTTGGAAAGAGAATATGTCGATGCGGTTATAGTAGGGGGTGGACCGGCAGGGATAGCTGCTGCTATGACTCTTGCAAAAGCCGGTAAAGAAGTAGTTCTTATTGAAAGAGGGGATTTCCCGGGAAGTAAAAATGTTTTTGGCGGTGCGATTTATGCTCAGCCAACAGCAGAAATTTTCCCTGAATTTTGGAAAGATGCACCTGTTGAAAGATGCAATACTGAACACAGATATGCGCTTTTGGGTGAAAATGACGGTACTGTCATTGGTTATAGAAATGAAGAACATTTAAAAGAAGGTCATTACAACAGTTTTTCTGAGCTAAGGCCGAAATGGGACAGATGGTGTGCTGAACAGGCAGAAGCAGCAGGAGCATATATCGTTCCCGAAACTCTTGTTACAGAATTGATACAGGAAGATGGTAAATTTATCGGCGTTAAAACAGAAGAAGAAGAGTTTTATGCTAGAGTTACAATTGTTGCAGAAGGTGTAAATTCAGTTTTGACTAAAAAAGCAGGGCTTCACAAAGAATGGGAATCAGAAAATGTTGCTCTTGGCGTAAAAGAAGTTATTAAACTTCCCGAAAAAGTTATTCAGGACAGATTTAACTTGACTGATGATAGCGGTGTTATTTATACAATAATCGGCGGACCAATGAAAGGCTCCGTAGGACTAGGTTATATCTATACGAACAAGGATTCTGTTGTCGTGGGCTTGGGAATTTCTTTGCAAGACTTGCAAAGAAATCAAATGAAGCCTTATGAAGTATTGAATTTGTTAAAAGAGCATCCGATTATCAAACCTTTGATAAAAGATGGCGAATTGCTTGAATATTCAGCACATTTAATCCCTGAGGGCGGTTATAAAGCAATGCCTAAATTATACGAAAACGGGCTTATAATTGCCGGAGATGCTGCAATGCTGGTTAATAATGTTCATTGGGAAGGCACAAATCTTGCGATGATGAGCGGAAAATACGCAGCAGAAACAGCTATTGAAGCATTGGAGAAAGAAGATTACTCTGAAAATATGCTTTCTTTATACCGTAAAAAACTTGAAAACAGCTTTGTATTAAAGGATTTGAAGAGTTATAAAAATGTAATGGGTTTCATTGAAAAGAATTCAAGTGCGGTTATGGATTTTTATCCGTCAAAAATTAATGAATTTTTTGATAATTTTATTACGGTTGACAGTATTCCAAAGGCACAAAAGTATAAAAATTTCATATCTGATATAATGAAACAAAGACCCATTCCAAAAATCATATTAGATTTTATTAAATTTGCAAAACTTGGCGGAGGTATATTACTAAAATGAGCGAAGATAAAAAATTAATGCCGGAATATATAGATGATAAATTATATACGGTTAAATATAAATGTGACGATAAAACCCACTTAAAACCGGATCAGGATAAGTGCAAAG
>JAQUYY010000256.1 GCA_028691575.1 Candidatus Gastranaerophilales bacterium | reverse complement strand
GTTTTTATTATTCAGTCTACCTGTAATCCGGTAAATGAGAATCTTATGGAGTTGCTTATTTTACTTGATGCTTGCCGGCGGGCTTCGGCCAGTAGAATCACTGCGGTAGTTCCTTATTTTGGGTATGCCCGGCAAGATAGAAAAGATCAGCCTCGAGTTCCAATTACGGCTAAATTGGTAGCGAACCTTTTGGTCGGAGCCGGCGCGACCAGAGTTCTTACTTTAGATCTACATGCTGGTCAAATTCAGGGTTTTTTTGATATCCCGCTCGATCATCTTTATGGCTTAAACAGTTTTTATGAATACTTTCAGGAACTTAAACTAACCGATTTAACTATCGTTTCGCCTGATGTTGGCGGAATAAAAATGGCCCGGTCTTTTGCTAAAAAATTTGAGGCCGGATTGGCGATTGTTGATAAACGGCGTAACAGTCCTGAGTCAACTGAAGTCATGCATATTCTTGGTGAAGTTGAAGGGCGAAATGTAATTTTAGTCGACGATATCGTTGCTACAGGAAGCTCGCTGGTTGAGGCCGCTAAAGCTTTAAAAAATTCCGGCGCGAAAAAAATATACGCGGCAATTACTCACGGTATTCTATCGGCTAATGCTGTGCAAAAGCTGGAAGATTCAGCTATACATTCTTTGATGATTACCGATTCTATTCCTTTGCCGGAAAGTAAAAAAAGTAATAAAATCAAAGTTGTTTCTGTTGCTAAACTTTTTGCCGAAGCTATTAAGCGGATTCGGCTTGAAAAATCGATCAGTGTGTTGTTTGACGCGTAAAAAAGAGTTATCGCGGTCGTTGTGATGTCTAAAAATTCTTTTTTAATTCGGCTCAAATAGCACGTTATTAATTCAACTAAGGATTTTTCTTGTGTCACAGATTGTGACTTGAAAACTTCAAGTTTCTTGATAAAAGAAAGGTATTGTGGCCATTGTGATAATCGGGAAATCTCTTCGATTTCGGCTCAAATGGCTCGTTATTAATTCAACTAAGGATTTTTCTTGTGTCACAGAATGTGACTTGAAAACTCCAAGTTTCATTAAGGAGATGGTTTATTATGGAAAAAATAAAAATTCAAGCTAATTTACGGACAAAAACGACAAAACAAAAGGCAGGATTAAGACGCCAGGGTCTTGTTCCCGGCGTGGTTTACGGTCATGGGTCAGATTATGTCATCGCTCTTTCTAAAGACGCCTTGAAAACGTTAAACTCGATTAATTTTTCTGAAAGCGCGATTATTGATATGGAGATATTGGGTGATGAGAAGAAAACTCCAATATCGGTTGTAATTAAAGATGTTCAGTATCATGTTTTAAAAGAAACTGTAAACCATATCGATTTTATGAAAGTTAATCTTGACGAAAAGATAAGGGTTAATGTTCCGATCAAAATTAAAGGCGAACCGGTAGGGTTAAAAGACGGTGGAACTTTAGAACAGATATTAAGGGAAATCGAGATTGAGACGTTGCCTTTAAATATTCCGGAATTTATAGTGGTGGACGTCAGTCTCTTAGAAACCGGACATTCTATCCATGTTAAGGATGTTGATATTCCTGAAGATGTAAAAGTCCTTACTCACCTGGATGAAACGATAGCGGCTTTAATTTCGGCTAAGCAGGAAGCCGCTGAAGAAGGAAGCGAGAACCTTTCCGTGGGGTCCTCGGAACCGGAAGTTATCGGCGAGAAAAAGAAAGAAGAAAAATCCGATTCCTAATTTCCTGGATCTTTGAAAGACGCTTTTAAAAAATTAAGAACTTACTTAAAAAGCGTATTTTGGTTTATCTTTTTCGCTGATTGTAGGCAATCATGAAAATTATTTTTGGTTTAGGCAATCCCGGGAAAAAATATGTTAATAACCGCCATAACGTTGGGTTTATGGTTTTGGAGGAACTGGCCTTAAAATGTGATTGCCAGTTTCGTCGGCGGCTTAAGCTCAGTTCGTATATTGCTGAAACGGTAATCGGCGAGGAAAAAGTGGTTTTAGCTTTGCCGTACACATTTATGAATATGTCAGGAATAGCGGTTTCAGCCTGTTTAAAATATTATTCATTAGGATTGAAAGATTGTCTTATCGTGTACGATGACGTTGATTTAGATTTCGCGGTTTTACGCTTTAGAGAGAACGGATCTTGGGGTGGGCATCGCGGTATGGAATCGATTATCGAGCGTACACAATCTAAAAGTATAAGTCGTTTAAGAGTCGGAATAGGGCGTCCCTTGTTGAAAGACGAGCCTTTAGCCGATTATGTTCTTTCAGATTTTTCAAAAACCGAACGAAGTGAGTTAAAGGATTTAATTCAACGAGCCGGTTGTGGTTTGGTTGATTGGGTTAAAGAGGGCACTCATTATGTGATGAGTGCCTATAATGCCCTGAGGCCGTAATTTGGATCTTAATCAGTAAGTTCCAAATTCCTATCATTTTTAATGATATGCTCAAAAAAGGAGGATTCTGTGGTAAGAGTTTACGAAAGCATGATGATTCTAATGCCGGACTTAGATGATGCTGGCCGGGAGGAAGTTTTTCAAAAAGTTACGAAGAAAATCGAAGAGTTAGAAGGTAAAATGTTACTTTCTAAAATTTGGGCAAAAGAACATGAATTTTGCTTTACGATTAAAAGTCGAGGTGCCGACCGAAAAGATTGCCGGTCAGGATGTTACTGGCTGATTAATTTTTCTTTAAATACCGAGAAGCTTCCGGATTTGAAAGAGATGATCCGCTTGGAAGAAAGAATATTACGCAACAACTTAATTAGAAATGACAAAGCCAATTAAGGTAACATAGGAGGAGTTGTTATGATTAATCTAAATAAAGTATTTGTTGTTGGTAATTTAACTCGTGACCCGGAATTAAGATACACGCCAACCGGCACGGCAGTTTCGACTTTGCGGATTGCGGTAAATACTTCGTTTAAAGATAAAACTGGTCAACTTCAGAAAGATACCTGTTTTATTAATGTCGTTGTCTGGGCTCAAATGGCAGAGGTTTGCAACCAATATCTTCAAAAGGGAAGTCAGGTCTTGGTGGATGGCCGGCTTCAGTCCCGGTCTTGGCAGGATAATGACGGGAAAAATCGAAGTACGATTGAAATTCGGGCAAATCGAGTCCAAT
>JAQUYY010000255.1 GCA_028691575.1 Candidatus Gastranaerophilales bacterium | reverse complement strand
TTTCATTAGATAATAATTATTATTATAAAGTTAAAGCATATAAAGAAATAGATGGACAAATTATATATAGTGATTTTTCGGATGTAAAAGGAACAGCATTTCCACCAACTACACCTGCATTTTCAATAGAAAAAGTAGGTAATGGGGTAAGATTAAGTTGGAAAAAACTTGCTGGACAAGAAGGATATGAAGTATGGCGTGGAGATGGATCTTCAAGTGATTCTAAAGTTATAGCAGATATAGATACTATAGATTATACAGATAAACAGATAACTATGATGGACACTAGTGGAGTAGAATTTTATTATAGTGTAAGAGCGTATAGAACAGTTGATGGAGTAAAAGTATATAGTAATTTAAGCGAATTTCAAAAAATGACTATTAATGATGAAATGGAAGTAGAAGTAGTTGATGAACAAAAATTAGGTACTATTAGAAAACCTACAATATATGCTTATGGATTTGTAGATTATGGAGAATCACCATATGCACCACCTACACCATCAAAGATTCAAATAATAGTTAATCAAATTCCTGGAGTAGATGGATATGAAATATATGTATCTGATTCAAAAGAAGGAACATATAATTTAGTAGGTGAAA
The DNA here is from genome assembly GCA_028691575.1 of Candidatus Gastranaerophilales bacterium. Lineage (GTDB taxonomy): Bacteria > Cyanobacteriota > Vampirovibrionia > Gastranaerophilales > JAQUYY01 > JAQUYY01. The sequence continues at coordinate 2,539 of JAQUYY010000255.1, read as the reverse complement.
CTATATCAGATAGATATGATGATGAAAGAGTTAGTTGGTTTTCATTAGATAATAATTATTACTATAAGGCAAGAGCATATAAATTAGTCGATGGTGATCGAGAATATAGTGAATTTTCAGATATAGTAGGAGCAGCATTTCCACCAACAACACCTTCATTTGCACTTGAAAAAGTAGGTAATGGAGAAAAATTATATTGGAAGAAACTTGCTGGCCAAGAAAGATATGAAGTTTGGCGTGGAGAAGGATCTACAAGGGCAACAGAAATTATAGCAGATGTTGATTCGATAGAATATACAGACAAAGAAATAACTATGATGGATACTACAGATAAAGAGTTTTACTATGGTGTGAGAGCTTATAGAGTAGTTGATGGAGTTAAAATATACAGTAATTTCTATTTTGAAATGATTAAATTTGAATAAAATAAGTATTATAAAAGAAGGTATAAGTATTAAAACTTATACCTTCTTTGTATAGCAATCGTATTAAAGTACATTTTGAATAGTAGGATCACAATTTTTCATATCAATATATAAAGTATTATTATTATCTACAGTTGCCAGTAAAACTTCATTAGGAGAATTAATATCATGTTTATGCAATTCATTAATTAACCATTTATAATCTTTATTAATTAACTCCAAATTATCTTTAAGTATTCTACCATCTATAATTAAATTAGCGCATAATCCTTTATATGTAGTATTGATATTTAAATCAGTAGGCGTAACAGATTGTTTTATGGATTTTAATTGTACACTAAGTTTACCACTGGTTTCTAAAATTGCAAATTCAACGTCAGTAATATCAAATGCTTTATTAACTCTTAATTCTTCAAGTAAGTCGTTAACTGTTAATTTAGTTTTCTTTAAATTATTCTCAATTATTTTGCCATTTTGTACTAATATGGTAGGGTTTCCATCTAAAAATTTTCTAATGCGTATGCTTTTTAATGTCAGAAAAGATAAGAAGAGTGGAAAAATAGTTAAAACTATCATACAAGTAATACCATCATAATATGCAATATTTTTATCTACGGCTAGCATTGCCGCAATTGAGCCTATTGTTATTCTAGATACGTAATCAAAATATGTTAATTGTGAAATTTGTTTTTTACCCATTATTCTTGTGAGTATATATAGTACACTAATTGATACTATACTTTTTAATATGACATTTATTATATCTAAAACAATTTCATTATTCATATATAACTCCTATAAGATTAGTTTTTACAATATTAAATTATATATAATTATTATTAACTTATAAGTATATTTTATACACTTAGATATATCAAATAAAAAAAATTGTATTTGAAAAATATATAAATTATTTGCATTTTTTAATTGATTTATTAATAAATAAATAGTATAATAAAATAAATGAGAGGGGATTAATTTATGTATATTGGAATTATTGTTCATTCGCATACAGGAAATACACTTTTAGTAGCACAGAGGCTTAAAGAAAAATTTATTGAAGCAGGTCATTTTGCAAAGTTAGATAGAGTAACAGCTGTCAATGAAGAGCCATCAGCTTCTGCAAATGTTGAACTAGAAACAGCGCCAGATATAAGTGAATATGATGCGATAATATTTGCTGCACCCGTTAGAGGTTTTTCGCTTTCGCCAGTTATGAAAAAATATTTATTACAATTATCTACACTGAAAGGTAAGAAAGTAGGTTGTTTTGTTACACAATTTTTTCCATATGAATGGATGGGTGGAAAAAGTTCAATAAAACAAATGAAAATTATATGTGAATCAAAAGAAGCTAATGTATATGAAACAGGTATTATAAATTGGTCTAATAAACAAAGAGAGAAAAAAATTAACGATTTAATGGAAAAATTTATGATTTAATTTACTTTTTTAAAAAAATACTTGATATTAGAAAATAAAGTGATATAATATTCGTGTACCAAATATTTTTTGAAGGAGGCATAATTATGTTTAACTTTTGCGGATGTCCTGAGTGCGGAAGACAATTCCGGACGGCTAGTGATCTAGCCAAGGATGTGGTGGAAGTTCTTATGGAACGCCAAGAAGCCTGTAACGTATTCATATTGGCTGCAGCCAAAGCGCTGGAGGCCCAGACCGATGATGCGGAAGTTATTATAACGGCAACAACTGAATTCATCGCCGAGCTGAGCATGGTTGATGAAACCGTCATGGATCTGCTGGACTATATCAACCAAGTTGAATTGGAAGAAGAGTATTCCATATGTGATGAATGTTTCTGCCAGGGCTGCCCCTATGCCGACGAATGTGACGGCGACTGTTTTTTTGATGATGAAGATTTCTTCAGCGAAGATGATCAAGAAACCGGTTCAGAAGATACCAATTCCGAAGACGGCTCAGAAAAAACTGAATAGAGCCGATTGATTTTTTTAATAGAAACACTTGAATAAATTTATTCAAGTGTTTCTATTTATTTCTATAATTTAATAATTTATATTAAATCAAAAATATTTTACAGATTATGCTAATTTATCATAATTTCTATTGATAATATTTAAAATATACAGTATAAT
>JAQUYY010000254.1 GCA_028691575.1 Candidatus Gastranaerophilales bacterium | reverse complement strand
CTATTGTAGATGAGCTAAAAAGAAAATATTGAAGTTCTTGATCAGACAATATTCTTAAAACATGTACTTGCTGCAACCGGTACTATCGGTAATATTGAACCGACTGAAGAGCAAAAAATCGATATTGAGTATGGTTTTAGCATAGCAAAAGAAATGGGAAGACTTGATATAGGACAATCTGTTGTGGTTCAAAACAAAATGATACTTGCTATCGAAGCAATTGAAGGTACTGATGAAGCAATCAAAAGAGGCTGCAAATTTGGCAAAAAAGGTGCCGTTGTTGTAAAAGTCAGCAAACCCGAACAAGATAAAAGATTTGACATTCCAACAGTCGGATTAAATACAATAAAAACAATGCATAAAACCGGTGCAAAAGTTTTGGCAATAGAAGCAGGAAAAACTTTTATTGTAGAGAAAGATGAAGTTGTTAAGTTCGCTGATAAGCATAATATGGTAATAGTTGCAGTATGAAGAAGATTTTTATAATAACAGGAGAGCATTCCGGTGATTTGCATGCTTCTTTTGTTGTTAAAGAACTGAAAAAACAAAACCCTTCCATCGAAATTCAAGCCGTTGGAGGACAAAATCTTGCAAAAGAAGGGATAAAACTCTTTTGCGACCATAGCAAAATGGGCGTTATGGGAATAAATTTTAAAGCAATTGTTGAACATTTAACACTTGGTAAAAAAATCTTAAATTATTTAAAAACCGAATTTAAACCTGATTTGGTTTTGCTGATTGATTATGGCGGATTTAATCTTCAAATGGCAAAAGTTTTAAAAAAAAGCGGATTTACCTGTTTTTACTACATTTCACCACAAGTTTGGGCTTCAAGAAAAGGTCGAATAAATAAAATCAAAAAATATATTTCTAAAGTTATGGTTTTGTTCCCTTTTGAAGAAAATTTTTACAAAAAAGAAAATATTGATGCTCAATATGTCGGTCATCCTTTAATTTCACAACTTCCAAATGATTTTGATAAAGCAGAATTTTTTAAACTAAATGGATTGGATAAAAATAAAAAACTTGTCGGCATTTTTCCCGGCAGCCGAAAAATGGAGTTAAATTACTTGCTGTCTGTTTTTCTGAAATCCGCTAAATTAATCAATGAAAGAGATAGAAATGTCCAATTTTGCATCGGACAAGCTCCAAATATTTCAGATAAAATTATGGATGAATTTTTAAACAAAGCAAAAGAATATGATTTGGATATAAAAATTCTCAAAAATCAAAATCATGCACTTTTATCATGCTCAGATGCGGTTATGCTGGCATCCGGAACAATTACAATGGAAGCCTCAATCTACGAAACGCCGATGATTGTTGCCTATAAAGGTCCTCTGTGGGCATATTTAATTTATTTAATGCTAAGATACATAAAATGTGCTTCTATTCCAAATATAATATCCGGAAAAGAAGTAGTAAAAGAGTTTTTACAGTATAATGCCAAGCCTGAACCAATCGCAAACGAAATTTTAGAGCTTTTGAACAATACAGAAAAAAGAAATCAAGTAATCAAAAATTTAAAAGAAATAAAAAATAATTTTGGTGATAAAATAGCTTCATACGAAGTTGCAAAAATTATAAATAATTATTTAAAAGAATCGGAGAATGAGAAAAATGGCTAATTTTATAAGTATGTTTAGAATAATGCTTGCTTTTGTTGTTGTCACAATGTTGTTTTACTGGACGGCACCTATCTATTGGACAGCATTTTTCCTGACTATCATTGTAATTTGGATGGACGGACTTGACGGTTTTGTTGCAAGAAAATTTAATGAAGTTTCAAAATTCGGTGCTGTACTTGATATTTTAGGAGACAGAATTGTCGAAAACATTTTCTGGATAACCTTTTTAGCTTTAGGGTGGCTTCCCGTTTGGGTTCCCATTGTTGTTGTAACAAGAGGAATTATAACTGACGGACTTAGAAGTGTAGCACTAGAGCAAGGCTATACAGCTTTTGGCTCTGCAACAATGATGACGTCTAAAATCGGTAAATTCATTGTAACATCTAACTTCTGCCGATTTTCTTATGCGGTTTTAAAAGCAATTGCTTTTTGTTTTCTTATTCTTGCTCATCATCCGTCAAATCTTCCCAATAAAGAAATTATCAATGTAATTGCTTACTTTAGTGCTTACGGTGCAGTAATTTTCTGTGTATTAAGAGGAATTCCCGTCATAATTGAAAGTAAAAGATTTTTCCCTAAAAAAGCCTAATTGCAAAATTCAAACATATTAAAGAACTCTAGTTTTTAGAGTTCTTTTTGTTTCTATTGACAAAAACACTTCATTACGATACCATGTTTCTACAAATAGAAACATGGCGTGAGGTACAATAAATGCTTGAAAATTTTTCAAAAAGTTTAGCTGCTTTAAAAACAGCTAAAGAAATAAATGAAGTTCTAAAAGGAATCTTAACCCATTCAGAAATAAAAGATCTAAGTCTTCGATGGCAAATTTTAATTGATTTAGCTAATAATGTTCCGCAAAGAACTATTTCAAAAGAACTGGGTGTTAGTCTTTGTAAGGTTACCAGAGGCTCAAAAGTTTTGAAAGAAAATTCTTCAATTAAAAAAATTTTAAAAAATATGAAAGGATAAAAAAATGAGCTTATCAAACGATATAAAACAATTACCCGATAAAAACGGCTTTTTTGGCGAGTATGGCGGAAAATTTATTCCTCCTCAATTAATTGAAACAATGGATAAAATAAATAAAAAATACTTAGAACTGAAAAATAATGAGAATTTCAATGAGGAATTGCATTACCTCTATAAACATTATGTTGGAAGACCTACGCCGGTTTATTTTGCAAAAAATTTATCAAAAAAAATCGGCGGAGCAAAAATATACTTTAAAAGAGAAGATTTAAACCATACAGGAGCTCATAAAATAAATCATTGTTTAGGAGAGGCCTTACTGGCTAAGGCTATGGGAAAAACAAAGATTATTGCCGAAACAGGTGCAGGGCAACATGGCGTAGCATTAGCAACATCTGCAGCTTTACTTGGTTTAAAATGTGATATTTACATGGGTGTTGTTGACATTGCAAAAGAAAAGCCCAATGTTACAAAAATGAAAGTATTGGGCGCTAATATCATCCCGGTAAAATCAGGCTTGGGTACCCTAAAAGAAGCAGTCGACG
>JAQUYY010000253.1 GCA_028691575.1 Candidatus Gastranaerophilales bacterium | reverse complement strand
ACTCATTTCCCGGATAACCCGAGCCGAACGGAACAAGTTCAATTTACTAATACCAGCCAAGTTTATTTAAGTTCTGACCCGAGTCATGCGGTTGATTGTACATCTGATCAATGTGCTTATCTTTGGACCGCTACGGCCGGAGCCAGTATAAACGACTCGGCCACCACCTCTCCGATTATAACTTTTAATTCGGCCGGTAATTCCACGGTAACTTTAAAGGTGACGGACGTTGACGGTTATTATATTTCAGCTTCAGATGTAATTAATATCAATGCCCAATTACCAAAATGGAAAGAGGTTAAGCCGGAATAAAATAGTAATTATGATTTTTATCTTTACCCTGTCAAATAATTTTGCCTCTGGCAAAATTAGCGCGTAGCGCTATTTGGCGGGGTAATTTAAAATAATGAATAATAAAATAAAAAATTTAGCAGGGTTTACCCTCATTGAATTATTGGTTAGCATTGTTATAATTGCTGCGATGAGCGGTATTTTTATGGTTAACTATCATAACACAAATAAACGCTCAGAACTCGGCATAATAAAACAGAAACTAGCCTCGGACATTAGATTGGCGCAAAATAATAGTTTAGGTTCAAAAACTTATGATGGCATCAACACGCCCGCTGGTGGTTGGGGCGTACACTTTAGTTTGGCTGACCCGACTCATTATATAATTTTTGCTGATAAAAATGCACCCAACGGAAATCAATCCTATGATGTCGGCGAGGCCATAGAGACTAAGACTTTGCCGGTTGGCGTAACCATAAGCGCCTTGAGTCCGGCCAATATAGTTGATATTGTTTTTTTTCCGCCCGACCCGGTAACCTATGTCAACGGTTTGAATAATACAAATGCCCAAATTACGCTGCTGGAAAATATTAATAATTCAACGGCTATGATTTCAGTTAATTTTTTTGGTTTAATTGATACTGACTAAAATGAAAACAAACAAAATTTTTAACAATTCAGGCATCAGCATATTGGAAGTTATTGTGGCGATGATGATAATTACCATGGGCATGGTTGGCGTTTTATCGTTGGTAATTCAAAATGTTGAGGCGCAGTATATTAATAAAAACGTTTTAATGGCCTCTGGTTTGGCGCAGGAAGGTTTAGAATTAGTAAGGAATGTTAGGGATTTAAATTGGCTAACCCCGGGCAATACTTGGAATCAAGATATGATAGGCGACGGTACATATGTTATAGATTATGGCGGGCTGTCAAGTCTTAACACGGTTATAAATTCCATAGATGAAGCTGGTGCCAGGCTTTATGTTGATAGCAGCGGCCTCTATACGCATACAATAACCGCCACGCCTACAAATTTTTATCGTTTAATCACCGTTATTGATCAAGGCGACTATTTAGATGTAAAATGCGCTATTCGCTGGAAAGATGGTACGCAAAACCATGACTATACGGCCAAAACTTATTTATACAATTGGCGGTAGCCGCCTAAAACCTTTTTTGGAAATATGAATTACGGAAAAATTATAAAAAAATTAAAAAATAACAGAGGCGTAAGCTTGCTAGAATTAATAGTTTCAATAGCGATTTTTTCCTTTTTAATATTATCCGCCACCCAAATATTTAAAATGGTGATTGACGGGCAGAGAAACGCTATCAGCGCGCAAAATGTGCAAGAGAATATTAGGTATGCTATGGAAAAAATGAGCAAAGAAATCAGGATGGCGCAAATTAGCAATAAAGAATGTAGCAGCGCGGCTATTTACAAGGTTTTTAATACGGCCGATAGCGGTCAGGAATTATATTTTAAAAATAAAAATGAAGAGTGTATAATTTATTATTTAGAAAATAACCGCCTTAAAATAATGGTGAGCACTCTTAGCGGTGATGTTGCCGATTTTATTACTCCGGCAAAAGTTGAAGTTAGTAATCTAAAATTTTATATAGATGATGATCTAATTAGTGCTTTTCATAGCAAACAGCCGTATGTTACTATGGTAATGGATGTTAGGGCAATTGGACAGGCTATACATGAACAAAAAATGAAAATTCAGATGACAGTTTCATCAAGGTATTATGAATGATCTTTAAAACCTTTTTTAAAAAAGGTTTCCCCCTCCGGGGATAAATAATGTTTCCAAAAAAATATATTGTATTAAATATGAATTTTATAAAAAATAAAAAAAACAATAGAGGCGTGATTTTACTTTTAACCCTATTTATTTTATCAGGAATTTTAGTCGTTACTTTAGTCGCGGCTGATTTAGTTTTAGCCGGCATAAAAATGAACCGTTTAACCGGTTATTCGAATTTGGCTTTTTTCGCTTCCGAGGCCGGTATGGAGCGGGCATTATGGGAAGCTAGGAAGAATCCTTCTTTTTCTTTGCCTGGGACAAGCCAAGATAATATTTTTCAAAATTTAGATATCGGTAATGGCAGCGCTTATCAGGTAAATTACGCCACCTCTACGCCTTATATTACTTTTACATCAATCGGTAATTACCACGGCGCTAAAAGATCAGTAGAAAGTACTTATGAAGTTCAATAGTATTTAGTTCGTAAAAAATTATTTTTATCACTTAGATGAAATTTGGGTTCACTGCGGCCGCTACAATTTCGCCTCCGAACGACCGTTTCGGCACCGAGGAAAGCACCGAGGAGCCGCGATAAAAATAATTTTTCCAGACCGGGTTATGGATAAACAACAAATTAAAAAAAAGATAGCTAAATTGCGGGATGAAATAAATCATCACCGCTATTTGTATCATGTCTTAGATCGGACAGAAATAAGCGACGCGGCTTTAGATAGTTTAAAAAATGAATTGGAAAAATTGGAAAGGCAATATCCGGAATTTATTACGCCTGATTCGCCGACCCAAAGAATTGGCGGAGCGCCTTTAGAAAAATTTAATAAAGTCAAACATTCCGCGCCCATGATGTCTATTTTTGATGCTTTTTCGCCTCTGGATATGCAAGATTGGGAAAAACGGTTGGAAAAAATCATGCCCGGACAAAGGTTGGATTATTACGCTGAATTAAAAATGGACGGCTTGGCCGTGGCTTTAATTTATGAAAAAGGTAGGTTTGTTTTAGGCGCGACCCGGGGCGACGGAGAAATTGGCGAAGACGTAACGCAAAATTTAAAGACCATTGAAGCTATTCCTTTAGTCTTGCGGCGGCC
>JAQUYY010000252.1 GCA_028691575.1 Candidatus Gastranaerophilales bacterium | reverse complement strand
TTTTGCGTAACACCCGCCTTCAAGATTAGCGATACCGGTATTTGACCATAAATGCTCGTCATCACCGATTAATGGTCTGTTTGGATCGGCAGAAAGTGTTGTTTTCCCCGTTCCGGATAATCCAAAAATCAACAATGAATCACCATCCTTGCCAACATTTGCAGAACAATGCATAGGCAATATATCTTTTTGAGGTGCTAAATAATTTATCGCAGAAAATACCGATTTTTTGATTTCGCCTGAATATTTTGTTCCTGCAATCAAAATAAGTCCTTTATCAGGATTTATAATTACAGCTGCTTTTGATTTTAATCCATATTCTTCGGGATTTTCAAATTCCAATTCAGGTGCGGCAATTACTGTAAATTTAGGATTAAAAAACTCTTTTTCTTTTCCTGTTGGTTCAATAAACATATTTTTTTCAAAAAACGCTTGAGCAGGAGATGTATTAATAAATGTTATTGGAACAGTTGCATTTTCACTTGCACCGGCTTTAGCTTCAACTAAATATACTTCTTTTCCTGCTAAATGCTCTTTTATTTTTGCATAAATTTTATCCGCATTTTCTTGGGAAATACCCATATTGTCATTTGACCAATTTATTTTATTATTTGTATTTGGAGTTTTTACAAAGAATTTAGCATTTGGAGATCTGCCTGTATGCTCTCCTGTCATCATTGACAATGCACCGTCTTTAGTTTTTACAGATTCACCAATTAAAATAGATTTTTCTAAAAGTTCAGCTTTTGATAATTTTTTAACATTGTCGGATCCTGCAGTCAACATTATTTCATTTGCATATGCAGTTGCTCTTGTATTTAAATTGTTAAAAACATTCGCATTTTTAGATGGAACATAGTATGATAGGTTTGCTCCCTTTAATCCTTTAAGCATTTCCGAACTATCGGCACTTGTAAAACTTGTTAAATTAGCCGTGTTGTTTTTGTTAGAAACTTGACTCTTACTAAAACCGATTCTTTGCTGAGAAAAATTGGCACAATTAACTCTAATTGTCATTTTATTACTCCCTATTATGTCATCTCTACTTTGGAAAATTTTTTCATCAATTATCTTAAAACAAGAGAAAATTTTTATGAACACTTGAAAAATAAAAAAAGCCTGAGTGTTTTAAAATAAATAAGTAAGAATAACTTATATCAATGATTTTTAAAATTTACAAAACTTAGTATAAAAAATCAACTTAAAAGCACCTTCTTGAATATTTTTTAAAAAGCCTTAACACTAATTTGTTAAATTTCTATCATTATGAGAAAATAGTAAATAATAATTTTTCCTAAGGAGTGTTGAGTATGAAATCTAGAATTCTTATTGTTGATGATGATCCTGAAATTATGGATTGGCTCAAGTTAGACTTGGAAATGAGCGGCTATCAAACTGATACTGCAATAAATGGCGTGGAAGGATTGAATAAAGCTCTTCAAAACTCTTATGATTTAATTGTTTTAGATGTTATGATGCCTAAAATGAATGGTTTTGAAGTTTGTAAAAATATACGCAAAGTTTCAAAAGAAATACCTATCATTCTTCTTACAGCAAAAGGAACTATTGAAGATAAAGTCACCGGATTTAATTGCGGAGCAGATGATTATTTGGTTAAACCTTTTGACATTCAAGAATTACTGGTAAGAGCAAGGGCATTATTGAGACGTGCAAATCAAGAACAGCCTCAAACCGGTGAAATTCTTTCTGCAGGTGATTTAAAAATATTTCCCGATTCTTTGGAAGTTAGCGTAAAAGGCAAGATTTCAAAACTTACGCCAATAGAATTTGAAATACTTTATTGCTTAATGCAACACGTAAATAAAGCCGTAAATTTAACAATGCTGTTAAGCGAAGTCTGGGGTTATGATGCCGATGAAGATGTCAGAATGCTAAGAGTTCATGTTGGCGGTTTACGTCAAAAAATTGAAGGAAACCCCAAAAAACCAAATTATGTGCAAACAGTTACAAATGTAGGTTATAAACTAGTTCCGATTGTTGAGTAATATGAAAAATTTAAAAATTGTAGAACAAATGTTAATAGTGTTTGTATTATCAGTATTTTTACCGCTGATTGTTATGGCTTTTGTTGTTACAAACGTCAATCAGCATGCTGTCAGAAAAGAATTGACAAACTTAGCCGGAATTACTGCTGAAAATGTCTTTTATCGTCTTTCTAAAACCCTGGAAACCAAACAAATGCAATTATCATACATCGCTCAGCATGTTTCTAAAATAAAAAATTCAAACGAACTTTCAACTTATCTGGGGGAAATTGAAAATAAAGATCGGGATATTAATAAAATTATTGTTACCAATCAGCCGATTAATGATTCAAAAAATATTGATTATGACAACGAAAAGAAAGAATTAATTTTTTCCTTGCCTATCGATAATAAGAGATATTTTAGCGAATATGTCAAAATTAAAAATCTGGAAAAAGATATTTTCAAATTTGCCGAGAAAAATAACCGCCAAATTTACGTTATGGATGCCAATAAAAATATTATTATTTCATATAACAAAGATGAAAAATTATTAAATAGTCTATTTGAATTTATACCTAAAAATTATGAGTACAATCATCCGAATTTTTTCGGAAATATTAAAAACCAGCCAAATGTTTTTATAAAACTCAAAGAACCTGATTGGTTCATAATTGTTGCAACACCTGAGCAAGCAACGACTTATGGAATTATTGAAGCTAGATCAAAAATCATTTGGGCAATATTGATTGCTGCTTTTTCAACTATTTTTGTAGGGATTTTATATACTTTTTCTTTATACACAAATATAAGACAACTTTTTAAGGCTATTTCAGCTATAGGTAAGGGTAATTACGGACGAAGAATTCGTGTTATTAAAAACATTTTTACTCCTCATGAAATTATATTTTTATCGGATGAATTTAACAAAATGGCTGAAAAAATTCATAGCTCATACAAAGAAATTGAAAAAAATAATAAGAAATTAAAGAAAATGGATGAATACAAATCAAATTTAATCGATACCGTAAGCCATGAATTCAGAACACCTTTAACATCAATAAAAGGTTATACATCAAGACTTTTAAGAACTGATGTTCAAATTGATGAAGAAACAAAAATTAAGTCTTTAAAGGTTATAAAAAACCAGAGCGAAAGATTAGGCAGAA
>JAQUYY010000020.1 GCA_028691575.1 Candidatus Gastranaerophilales bacterium | reverse complement strand
GCGACAAAAAAAACTATGATTCATATATCATTGACCTTGCAGATGAAAGCCAGGATATTAAAATTATCGGCAAAGTTGTTTGGTATGGAAGAAGTATTGGATTGGAATAAATTATGTCTAACTTGCAAAAATTTTGTGAATTGATTAGAAAGCGCTCAGAAGAGCATAGTAAATCTATTTTAATTCTCAATAAAGAAAATCTGTATGGGCAGATGATTTCTATTTTAAGACAAGAGTTAGATTCAATGGTAAGAGTAATATTTTTACTTACTCAAAACCTTGAAACAAGAAACAAGTTAATGGCATTAACTTTAGATGGCGAAAAATGGAAATTAGGAAAATCTCAAATTACTGATAGGGCTATAGTTAATGCAACTCAAAAGCTACACGGTTGGGCTGATTCTGTATATAAATTCGGATGTGGTTTTATCCATTTATCAATATTTCATGATTATTCAAAATCTGACCCATTTTTATATTTAGGAGAAGATGAAATATCAAACATAAAACAGCACATGATTAGATATCATAATTTTCCCGTTGGCAGTAATATTTCAATCGAAACGTTATCACCTTATTTAATTGCTATTTTTGAAAAAATCAAAGGCAATTTAGAATGTTATATTGAAGACCTCGAAGAAGAAAGTGTGGAAAGTTTAATATTGTGATACCTCAGTACTAAAATTTTTAAAGATTATCTTCTAAAATAAGAAATAGAAAACAATTCAACATAAAATTTAAAGTTTACATATATAATCCTGAGTCAAAAAAAATATCATCTAGTTTTGGAAATCTTCCGACTAAAAATTTCATTTCGTAAAATCAGATATATAATTATTACGTTTTTCTGGTATTACCTGATACTTTTTCTGAAACTACTCGCTCCTTTATAGTAATGCAGAACAAATATTTTGAGTGTTTTCGGTTAACATTATTTCATAACCGGCAAGAGCTGTAGATTTCCAGTCCAAGTATCCGACAAGAGTTGCTCTACAAGGTTTTCCATTAAATGGATTAATGACTTGAAAATCAAGTACATGACCGTCAGCAACAAGAACATCGCCAACTTCAAGCAAGGAAGGATTACGCTCAACGTAAGGTGCTACTTTATCAACAAGAGCCTTTTGACCTTCACGCATTAAAACCCAGGTATCATAATATTGGTCTTTAAACCAATTTGCAAATCTTCTATATGTAATATCAGATGCAGTTCTGATTCCTTGTTTCTTTAAAACATACTTAACAAGCCTTGTAGCGTTACCAATTGAAACTTTGCTAGGTTGCAACAATAAATCAAGCAAGTATTTAGTTTCAATTTCTGAAAGTTTTGTTTGTTTTTGTGTATGGGCTTGATAGTTATAATTAGGGATTAAAGTCATATAATTCCCTGATTCTTCGAACGCTTTTTTCCACCTATAAAGTGTTCCTTTAGAAACTTTGCCCAATTTATGATGAAGCTCTGAGCAAATCATTTTTGCATTATACAGAGTGATAAAATCATTATCAGCTTGGGTTTTCTTTTCCGAATTATCTCTAAAATCTGACCATGCTTTTAATAAATCTTGTCTCGCTAAACCTATTTCCTTGGCTTTTTCAGGAATAACTTGAGCAATACTATTTCTCTGTAAAAAAGAAAACGGAACGGGGGAATGCTTCAGAGTTGGACTCGTGTTTAAAAAAGCAAACCCCTGTTCTTGTATGGACTCAGTCATTTGGGGTGATAGATTGATTGATGGTAGTGTTATATTATTTTTATCCGCATATTCAATAATTGCAGAATAGCTTATTCTGTACTGCTCTCCGCCATTATCAACAACTTTTATGGCATCAAGTTTTCCTTCTTTACAATAATTTTTTACACTGGTAATTGATCTTTTGATAATATCAGAAGTTTCTTTAACGGTATAAAAATTTTCTGTTTTTAATGCTGTATTTATCATTCTTTCACCAAATGCCGATATTAAAACGCTATTCCTAAATTTCTTTCGCACCAATCATCCACACGTTTTATTGGACTCAGTCCGTTTATTGCCCTGTTTACAGCTTGTGGAGTTATCCCAAGTTCTTTAGCAATTTGTCTTTGTTTAATATTTCGTGTAATAAGTGCGACCTTTATTAAGGTCGATTTGTTAAGATTGGATTGTTGGTTATTTTCTTTTTTCATTTTTTGTGTTTTCATGCTCATGGTTTATTTTTTAACTCAACTTTTTAATGGAGGTCATTAGATTAAATAAATTGTTTTGATTCAGTATTATTCGATATTTATTTATTCTTTGTCCTTGTTTTATAGTATCCATAATAGTTACACCCCTAATATAAGGAGCAAATACACTATTTAAAGTATTTTCAAAAGTTTATTTTTAAACTTAACTTAATTTATATATTAAACCAAATAGTTTCATTATGTCAAGTATTTAGTTTAATATTCTTAACAACTTACTTCAATTGGATTACGGTTATGACTAAAATCGGTGAAAAAATAAAAGAAAAAAGAATAGCTAAAGGCTTAAGTCAACAAGCTTTAGCTGATGCAATTGGTGTAACAAGTCAATACATTAGTCAAGTAGAAAAAGGCAAAAGTTCAATATCTGATGAAAGTATTTTTAAACTAGAACAATTTTTTAATGAAAGCATAACAGAACAAAATAAATGTGCCAACATCCCTTTTTTAGTTGCATCAGCCGGCGGAGGATATTATGTTGATAGTGAAACAACATACCCAATGTCAACTAATGAGATTTTGCAATTGGGTGTGAATATTAATGATCTATTAATGATTAAAATAAAAGGGACATCAATGACACCAACAATCAATGACGGGGATACATTGATTATATCTAAGATTTTTGAACCTGTAGAAAACGGATCTATTTTTATAGTGTCTTATGAAGATAAAATATTTTGTAAAAGAATTTTGACTGGGCTAAAATATATAATTTTAAAATCAGATAATCCGGAATATCCGCCTGAAAAAATAGAAGGTGATGAAATTGGCAAGTTTAAAATTATTGGCAAAGTTATTTTCAGGATGAATAAATTTAAGTGATTTATTTTATAAAAATATGTTACTTTAAGTAAATATAGGAGTAAAATAAGGTAGATACAAATTGGCTACCTTCTGGCTACCTTTTTAAGAAACGTTCTTTTTTTCTGATTTTCAAAAAAATATCAAAATGCTGATTTTAGAGGATTTTCAAATGGTTTAAATTCGTATAAAATATAAAAATACCGTTTTTCTACCGCATACGGCTAGCCCTACTGGCATTATGTTTGAGCTAAAGATTAATTTAATAATAAAAAGATGATGGGAAATTGTGCGGTAAAAAGCTGGTAAAAATGGTAGGTAAAATTATCACTAAGTTTGAGAAAAAAATCTTTAAAAATGGCTCGGCAAGGGCTTCTCTATAAAAAGACTACTTACTCATATTACCTGATAAAAAACAGCAATATTAAAGCAAGATTTCAACCTGTTATAAATGCATTGGTTGGCTAAGGCGCTATTAATCCCCTGTTTATTGCATATAAAATAGCCTGAGTTCGGTTTGATACGGCTAGTTTTTTAAAAATATTCTTAAGATGGGTTTTTACCGTCAATTCGCTTAAAAACAAGTTTTCTGCTACCATTTTATTGCTTTTTCCTTGAGCAATCAGAAGCAGAATTTCTTTTTCCCTTGTTGTTAAAATATTATTTTCTTTATTTTTTATCATTAATGCTTTTTCTTTAATATTTCGTCTTAAAATAACACTGATTTTTGCTAAAAATAAATTATCCTCAATCGAACTTATTATAAAATCATCAGCACCGGATTTTAACATTGATACGATTTTTTCTTCAAAAGGATTATTTGTTATAACAACAAGAGGACTGTGAATTTGTTTTTTTCTTATGGATTGAATAACAGAACACCAGTCTAACTTGTAAATTTTGGTGTTTAATAAAATCAGATTGTTTTTGAAATTTTCTTTTGATAATTGTTCCATCATTTTTTCAGTTGAAAAAAACAGATTAACATTAAAACCATTTTTCGCTAATAATCCGGCGATTTTTGTATGATTATCGACTAGCATTATTTCAAAGTTTTCAAACACAAACTAATCCTTTTTTATAAATAACCAAATAAGTATGACAAGACATTCGGATAAATAAAATCGACAGTTGTATATTATATGTTGCTTATTAAGGATTCAAACGGTGGAAAATATTTAATTTTGATTTAAAATAATATTAGAAAGATGAAAAAGTGAGCCTATTATGACAAAAATTGATGAAAAATTTATAAAACAAGCGGAATTTCTGGCAAGAGGTACGGAAGTTTTACCGGGTGGTGTTAAAGAGTTGGCAATAAAATTGCAAAAAGCTCAAGAAGAGAATAAACCGCTAAGAGTAAAGTTGGGATTAGATCCGACAAGACCTGATTTACATTTGGGACATTCTGTTGTTATGAGGAAATTAAAACAATTTCAGGATATGGGACACAAAGTTGTTTTAATAGTAGGTGCAGCAACGGCAATGGTCGGAGATCCTTCGGGCAAGAGTGAAACAAGACCGGCTTTAACAAAAGAAGAAGTTGACCAAAATGCTAAAACTTATTTTGAACAAATGGGCAAAATTGTTAATATTCACGATTCTGAAGTTACTAACAATGCCGATTGGCTTCATAAAATGAACTTGACTGATTTGTTAAAATTAGCATCAAACGTAACTGTTGCTCAAATGATGGTAAGAGAAGATTTTTCCAAACGTTATAGCGAAGGGAAACCGATTTCTATACATGAATTTTTCTATCCTCTGATGCAGGCATATGATTCTGTTGTCATTGATTCTGATATTGAACTGGGGGGAACAGATCAAAGATTTAATGTCCTTTTAGGCAGAGATATTCAAGCTGCTTATGGGAAAAAATATCCTCAAATGGTAATGTTATTGCCACTTTTGGAAGGAACAGACGGCATAAAGAAAATGTCAAAAACTTATCCTGAAAATTGTATCAGTTTAACCGAGCCTGCAAATGATATGTACGGCAAAATCATGTCAATCCCGGATGAGTTGATTGTCAGATATTTTGAGCTATTAACAGGTGTGCCGACTGATGAAACCGATAAAATAGCTGAAGAATTAAAATCAGAAAAAATTAATCCTCGTGATTATAAAATGCAATTAGCAAAAATAATTGTTGAACAATATTATTCCAAAGAAACTGCAATTCAGGCAGAGCAGGCTTTTATTAATGTCGTTCAAAAAAAAGAAATTCCTGATGATATTCCTGAAATTATTGCGGAAGAGGGTAAATTAATAATCGATTTTTTAGTTGATAATCAGCTCACACAAAGCAAAAGTGAGGCTAAAAGGCTTATTCTTGGCGGAGGAGTCAAGATTAATGGTGAAAAAGTTTCTGATATTCAGCAAAAATTGGATTTTTCTAATAAGTCTGAAATTATATTACAAGCCGGAAAAAGAAAATTTGCCAAAATTTTAAAAAGCTAATTTCCGGCAAATCCGATAATAAATATTATAAGACTGTAATTTAGGCTTAAATTTTAATAACAACCAATACAAGTTAGCTAATGTTTATGTTTAAATAATTAAGAAATCATTAAAAAATGTGATTTATGTATAAATTATTGTAATAATAGTAATTAGTGGACAAAAATTAAGGTGTGTATAATGTCAGAAAAAGAAAATCCTTTCGAGAAAGAGTTAGAACAAGAGACTTCTGAAAAAACAACAAAGTCTGTCAACGAAGAAAATCAAAATGAAATTTTAGAAATTAATATAAATAAAGAATTTGAAGAATTAAAAAATCAGTACATCAGGTTAGCTGCTGATTTTGATAATTACAGAAAAAGACAGGCTCAAGAAAGAGAATCTCTCTTAAAATACGGGGCAGAAGATACCTTAAAAAAACTTTTGCCTGTTATAGATACTTTTGAAAGGGCTCAAAAATCAATATTAGAAACAGATGATTGTGAGCAGTTAAAAGAAAGTTTTGAAATTGTTAAAAAACAGTTTTTTGAAGCATTGGAAAAAGCCGGATTACAAAAAATTGAAACAAATGGGGCGGAATTTAATCCTAATATACATGAGGCTGTTATGCAAACTCCGTCGAGTGAACACCCCGAACATTCCATTATTACAGAGCTTCAAAGTGGTTATAAATTAGGAGACAGGATAATTAGACCTGCTCTTGTGAATGTAGCGGTTAGTGAATAAAGAAATACAGGTTTTTGAATAAATATGGCGAGAGATTATTATGAAGTGCTTGGGATAGAGAAAAATGCATCTGCAGATGAAATAAAACGTGCTTTTAGAAAAAAGGCTCGGGAACTTCATCCGGATGTAAATAAAGCTCAGGATGCCGAGGAAAAATTTAAGGAATTAGGTCAAGCATACGAAGTTTTATCGGATACAGAAAAACGAAGTATGTATGATAGATATGGCGAAGATGGGTTAAAAAATGCCGGATTTGATACATCAGGACCGTTTGATTTCGGTTTCGGTGATTTAAATGACATATTTGCAAGCTTTTTTGGTGGAGGTTTTACTTCCTCTCAACGAAAACGAGATCCTAATGCTCCGCAAAGAGGCAGTGATTTAAGATTAGATTTGGACATTACATTTGAAGAAGCAGTTTTCGGCACAGAAAAAGATGTTGAAATTGAGCATTTGGAAAATTGTGATGCCTGTAGTGGCTCCGGAATAGAAAAAGGTCATCATCCTGAAACCTGCTCTACTTGTAGAGGTGCCGGACGTGTACAGACTTCAACACAGACTATATTAGGAAGTTTTACGCAAGTTTCTACATGCCCTACTTGTGGGGGTTCAGGCAAAGTTATTAAAAATCCTTGCAAAAAATGTGCGGGCAAAGGACGTGTATCATCAAGCAAAACCATTAACATAAAAATTCCTAAAGGAATAGATAATCATAATAAATTAAGAATGAGCGGAGAAGGTGATGCCGGCAAAAACGGAGGTCCTGCAGGTGATTTGTACGTTATAATTTATGTAAAAGAGCATGAAAAATTTCAACGAGACGGCACAAATATTTATACCGAAGAAGATATAACCTTTTCTCAAGCTGCATTGGGAGATGAAATTGAAGTTGAAACAGTTGATGGTTTGAAAATTTTAAAAATACCAAACGGAATTCAATCAGGAACGATTTTGAGTATCAAAGGTGTCGGCATTCCGTTTTTAAGCAGTACATCGAGACGTGGAGACCAGTTTATTAAGATAAATGTTGAAACCCCAACCGCATTGAATGAGGAAGAAAAAAAGCTGTATATAAGGCTTATGGAAATACAAAAAAACAAACCTAATAAAAAAGGTATTATTAACAAAGTAAAAGATGCTTTTTCGGGAGTTTCTTTATAGTATAATTTATAATAATAATGTTAAATCAGGAAAATATTATGAAAAAATTCTTTAAACTTTTATTGGCAATGATTTTGATTTTAAACGTAAACAGTGCGTTTGCATCTGTTATACCTTCAGAAATTGAGACTTATATAAAAAAAACATTCCCGAATGCAACGGTAAGATTTGACGGGTTGGTAACTTTAGACGACGGAACACAGTATTTGCCTGTTTTTCCGGTTTCTTATGATGAAGCAGAAAATCCTGTTCAAATTATTATGACATTGCCTGAAAATACCGGGTTTTCAAAAAAACCGGATTTGATTTTATTTAAAAACAGTTTTTGTTTATTAAAAATCATAAAAAAAGAAGGGGAATACCCGACAGTTATAAGCAGCAATGAAATCCCCATAAAAGTAAAATTGGGAATGCTTCCCCAGGATTTGCTGGTTCCATCAGGGCTTGTCATTCCACCTGATTTGAGAATAATTTTAGGGGATTTAAAAATTCCCGTTAAAGAAGAAAAGAAATTTCGAGAATTAAAAAACTTTAAACATTATAAAGATATGCCAAAAGAGCAGGAAAAACAGGTTGCGCTAGTTAAAAAAGCTCCTGCCCCCAAGGGTTTTGAAGATTTTGCCAACGCTAAATTCTATGTTGCAAATTTTGATACCAACAGCATTTTTATTCTTGATCCGTTTGTAGGAAGACCTTATAAATCGCTTCAATTATCTTCAATTCCTGCAGGCATGGCAATTACAAGGGACAACAGATACATCCTTGTTCCTGAAATTGCTACAAATAAAGTTTCGGTGATTGATATTGTGAGCAATTCCATTATTAAAGAAATTGAGGTCGGACAAATCCCATCAGGAATTATAACGAGTTTATATGCAAATAAAGCTTTTGTTTCTGATAAAAATTCGTCAACTATTTCTATTATCGACCTTTTAAAAATGAAAAAAGTTGACACTATCAAAACCGATGGCAAGCCTGTAAAATTAACATTATCTTCCGACGGAATGTATTTGTTCTATATCGATGCAATCACAAATGATATTTATAGAATAAATATTGCAGAGCCATTTGGCTGTGAGCTTATAACCCAAGAAAAAAATGTTTCGAAAATTTTAAATGTTGATAATAATTTATTTATTTTAAATAGAATTAGCAAAAATCTTCGTGTATTTGATCTGGTTCAAAAAAAAGATATAAAAGAAATTGAAGTTGGTCAAAAACCTGTAGATATAAAATTTATTAACGGAAAAATTTATGTATTGTGTGCAGGCTCTGACGATTTGAGAATAATTAATGCGGAAACTTTGGAAGTAGAAAAAACTATTGCATTAGAAACAGGTGGATTTTTATCTTCGATAACTGCTCTTGATAATCAAAAAAAGGCTATCATAGCGAATAATGATTCCTATGAATTTATTATTTTGGATACCCAAAATGATACGATTATAAAAAAATTGCCCGTCAGCATAAATATTGGTTCGTTAATTATTTCTAAAACGTATAGTGTAAATGAATAGTGTTATTGATAAAAAAATAGAAAAATTAGAAAAAACATCCAAAGAATTTTGGAATGTTGCCCCTGAGGCGGCTAATTTTTTGAGCATGGTAATTAAGGCTTGTAATTATAAAAATGTAGTTGAAATCGGGACTTCTAACGGATATTCGGCTATTTGGATTTCAAATGCTTTAAAACAAACAAACGGGCATTTGACAACGATTGAATATTTTCAAAAAAGGATTGATCTTGCAAAAATTAATATAGAAGAGTGCGGATTGACTGATTATGTTACTTTCAAGCAGGGCTTGGCAGTAGATATTCTTAATGACATTGATTTTGAGATTGATATGGTTTTTGTTGATGCCAATAAATCCGAATATCTGCAATATTTTAAAATTATTGACAAAAAACTAAAAAAAGGCGGAATGATTGTTGCTGATAATATAACTTCGCATCCTGCGAAGGTTGAAGATTTTTGCATGGCAATAAAAAAAGATTCTAATTACCAGTCACAGTTGATTCCTTTTAACGGCGGTATATTAATGGCTTATAAATTATAATTTTATAAATTATTATTTAATAAAAAGGGGCTAGAATGAAAAATACAAATATTTATGGAGTAATTTTGGCAGGCGGAAGCGGCAGCAGATTGTGGCCATTAAGCCGTGCGGAATATCCAAAACAACTTTTAAAACTTTTGAATCAGGATACATCATTATTTCAGGAAACTTTTTTAAGATTGGCAAAAATTGCACCGAAAAAAAACATTATAACAATAACTAACGCTAAACAGGCATCTGATATAAAAATCCAATTGGGGGAAATGGATGCTTTTGAAAATCCGATATTATCTGAACCGCTTGGAAAAAATACAGCCCCGGCGATTGCTCTTTCAACAGTTTATATAAAAGAAAATATGACAAAAAATGATGACGATCCTATCATTATTGTTGCTCCATCGGATCATTTAATAAAAAATTGTATTGCTTTTGCCGATACAGTTAAAAAAGGTGTAAGTTTAGCACAAGCAGGCTATATTGTAACATTTGGAATTGTTCCGACACACCTTGATACCGGTTTTGGGTATATAGAAACTACTAAAACCAATGATATACAAGCAATTAGCCCATCAGCATTTTATGTAAATCAATTTAGAGAAAAACCTGATTTGGAAACAGCAAAAGAATACATTGAAAAAGGCTCATTCTACTGGAATGGCGGAATATTTATGTTTAAAGCATCAACTTTATTAGATGAAATGTCAGTTCATGCAAATGATATTATTAGTGTTTTAAATGACTCTGAAATTTCAACGGAAGCTACTACAATCAATTTTGATGATTATGAAAAAATGCCAAATATTTCAATTGATTATGCTGTTATGGAAAAATCAAAAAAAATTGCTTTACTTCCATTAAATTGCGGTTGGAATGATTTAGGCTCATGGCAGGCAATTTATGATGTTGCTGCAAAAGATGCCAATAATAACTCTATTTCAGGCAATGTTATTAACATTGATAGTGAAAACACCCTAATTTACGGCACTTCTGATAAACTTGTGGCAACAATTGGATTAAAAGACGTTGTTATTATTGAAACAGAAGATGCAATTTTAGCTTGTAATAAAAATCAAACTCAAGATGTTAAAAAAGTTTTTGACCAATTAAAACAAAAAAATCATGCAGCATATCGTATTCATAGAACGGTTTATCGTCCTTGGGGACATTACACTTATATGGGCGAAGAAAAAGATTATTTGATTAAAACTATATGTGTTACTCCAAAATCATCATTGAGTTTGCAGCTTCACCACCATAGAAGTGAACATTGGACAGTTTTATCAGGCAATGCTATCGTACAGGTCGGAGAAGAAAAATTTAACCTTTCAAGCGGTGAAAGTATTGATATTCCTATAAAAACTAAGCATCGTTTGGAAAACATCGGAGATGAAGACTTAAAAATAATCGAGGTTCAAAAAGGCGATTATCTAAGCGAAGATGACATTATCCGTTTTCAGGACGAATACGGCAGAGCTGATTTGATTTCAGAAAACGCTTAAAAACAAAATTTTATTCATATAGATAATCGGTACTACAAGATACGCCAGTTGTATCACATGTATCAATATAGATATCAAAAGCACCATAAGGTACTACTCTATCTTTTAATATACTTATCCCAAAAATATCTTTACCGGTTTCATTAGGTGCTTTTGAACCATTCACATCTATAGTTATTGCTCCACAATGCCCAATTTCAGCAACTTCTCCGCCCCAAGATGTCCAATTGCATGATGGATTATACTGCATTAAAAAAAATGTTCCATTATTTAATATTAATCCATAATTATTGTCAAGATTATCCTGACCAACGTCAGTAGGACCAGATTCTGACCAGCAATTTCCATCAACAGATTTTAAATTGCAAGTTTTTATATAATTAAGTTTACTTGAAAGTTGATTTCTAAAACATAGAGACGCATCGGATTCTGAAGCACATAACATCGAAAAAGTTCCGCCATTATCTTGTTTTATTAAAAGAAGTGCTTGATTAACATCCGAGTATGTTTTTTTCCACGCTGCTGTTAATTCTGCTTGATTTGTTGTTCCAAATAACATTGGTGTTACTATGGATGCAATTATACCGATTATGGCTATTACTATAAGAGTTTCCGCCAAAGTAAAACCTTTTGGTTTTTTGAAAAACATCTTTTTCTCCTATCGCTATACAAGTATAATTGTATTTTAAATTGCAATATTAAGCAATACTATTCTATATAATTTACAAAATAAATTTTAGTAATATAGTAAAAGTGTTATTTGAATTAGGGGATGAATCATGAATCATTTGCACATTCCTGACGGAGTTTTTCCTATATGGTTTTGGGGTTTAGCTTATGTAATTGTTTTTGTATATCTTGCAATTATACTGAAATTTTGTAAAACTCCTACAAAAAAAATGGCATTAGCCGGCATGTTTTCAGCATTAATGCTGGTTGCTATGTCGATAGAATTACCTATCGGGTATCATCTTAATTTTGCAGTTTTAGCAGGAATTTTATTAGGTCCGACCTTGAGTGTGCTTGTAATTTTTGTTGTTAATACCTTTTTGGCTTTTTTAGGTCATGGCGGAATTACTGTTATAGGCTTAAATACAATAGTTTTATCGTTAGAAGCTCTTATTGCATTTGGTTTGTACAGATTTATTTTTGTAAAAAACAAAAATATTTTTATTAAAGGCTTTTTATCAGCATTTATTTCGCTGGTTTTAACATCTTTTATTTCGGCAGGAATTGTTTACGCAGGGGTTCACGACCTTTCATACATGCATCATTCTCATCATGGACACAAACATGAACATAATCTTGAACATCACGAACAAGAAATGGAATTTGATATTAAAAAATTCCTTTTGCTTCTTATTGCAACAGGTTCAATCGGTTGGGTTATAGAAAGTTCATTGACCGGTGGGGCTTTACAGTATATCAAAAAAGTTAAACCGGAGATTTTAGATTAAAATGAACATCGCACAAATTGATTTTTATTCTCATCAAAATAATACTTTTCTGCATAAAATGTCGGTTTCTATAAAACTACTTTGCTTGTCTATAATTATCCTATTTGCGGTTTTTTCAAGTGACTATAGAGTGTTGGCTGGTTTTGCTATTTTTTTGTCAGGATTGATTTTATTGCTTAAATTGCCGTTTAAACAAATGTTTTTATTTTTAATTTATCCGATGATTTTTTTAATTTTTTATTTTATTTCGATAAAAAATTTATCTTTTGGTTATGCTTTTTTAATAATTACGAGAGTTTTAACAATTGTGCTCGGGTTACTGACCGTGGCATTTACAACTCCGTACAATAAAGTTTTTGAGGTTTTCGGCAAATTTTTGCCAAACAAATTAGTGAAAATTTTTTTCTTAAGCTATCGTTCAATTTTTATTTTGACTGAAATTTTGGAAAATATTTTTACCGCCATAAAATTAAGAGGAGGAATTGATTTTAAAAAGCCATTTAAGGCAATAAATATTTTAAAAAATGTAATTGGTTTTTTGATAATAACTTCGATTGAAAAAAGCGAAAAAATGTATGAAGGATTGAAATTGCGAGGATTTGACATTAATGACTAAAATTGTTGAAATAAATTGTTTGGAACATATTTATCCTGATAAAACTAAGGTTGAGATTTGCGGAGTTGAATTTACGGTTGAAAAAGGTGAAAAAATAGCCGTTCTTGGTGAAAACGGTGCAGGAAAAAGCACTATTTTAAAACACATTACAGGTTTGTTAGAACCATCAAAGGGAACTGTATTGGTTTTTGGAGAAAATCCTCATAAAAATTTCAACAAAATAAGTATGAAAATTGGAACAGTTCTTCAAAATGTTGATGAACAGCTAATAGGTGCTACTGTCCTTGAGGATATTATGTTTGCGCCGTTAAATTACGGGTTTTCCAAGAATGAAGCTGAACAAAAAGCTGTTAAAATTATGGAAACGCTAAATATTTTACATTTAAAAGATAAAGTTATCCATTATTTATCGGGTGGTGAAAAAAGGAAGGTTGCAATAGCAGGGGCATTGGTTTTAGAGCCTGAATTATTAGTTTTGGATGAACCGTTTACAGGTTTGGACAAAAAATCGCAAAATTCTCTTGTTAATTTGCTTAATAAAATTTGCTCTGAGAAATCCATGAGCCTTGTTGTTTCTACACATGATGTCGAAGTTGTAGCCGAATTTGCGGATACAATGTATTTGATTTCTAATCATAAAGTTTCTACGAAAGGCGTCATAGCTGATTTATTAACGAATACAGAACTTTTACAGGAATATAATCTTGAACCGCCAAGCATAGTAAAGTTATTCAAGAAATTAAATCTTGAAAATTTTGATAAATTGCCTTTAACAGTTGATGAAGCAGTAGAAATTTTGAAACGATAATTTAGGTTAATGTAAATACATAACATTCCGATAAATATTTATATCAGCTTACTCATACAAATACTTTGCAGAACAGCCATGTCCATTGTTACTAGACACAGTCGACCCTTCTATACAATCTGCTGATGGAACTTCAAATCCCCTTGCACCCCATGGTATTAAAGCATTTGTTGTTATATTCGCCAGAAAAATATCTTTTCCTATTATGTTTGGCTTTTTAAATCCGTTTATATCTATAACTATATGTCCACACCTTGTATAATCTCCTACTGAATCGCTACAATTTGATTTGTTAATATAAAAATACATGAAACTGCCATTATTTAAAATCAAACCGGGAGTTATGGACGATCCTCTACCTGTTCCATTTAAATAATACCAACTATTATCTCCGCTATGCCAACATCCTTCTCCACTTGCTCCGCCACTTACGAAACCGCCATAAATAGAATGTCCTGAACAATCCTTAATAATATTTAATTTTGATGCATATGCATTTTTCAAATCTTCACTTCCTGCAACATCGCCGGGAAATGCACCAGCTAAAGTACCGCCGTTATCTGCAACTATCATCATTGTTGCTTGAGTAAGGTCTGAATACGACTTTTTCCACGCTGCTTTTAACTCGGCATCACTTGTTGTGCCAAATAACATCGGTGTAACTATTGAGGCAATTATTCCGATTATTGCAATTACAATCAATGTTTCAGCTAATGTGAAGCCTGCTTTTTTCATAATAATACTTCCTTTTTGCTACAATAATAAATTTATTATATAGAATAATGTGAACAATATCAATAAACTGTTTATTATATTGAATTTAAGTTCATTTTAAAAAATAAAACTGCGCCCGGCGGGAGTCG